>JAGHDT010000565.1 GCA_021159805.1 Anaerolineae bacterium | reverse complement strand
GGTGGCGAGTTGACCCAGGTCCAGGGACCGATCACCATCTTCTTGAACACGCCCGTGCCGACAGCGACGCCCCTGCCCCCAGAGCCGCTGGCCACGCCGACCCCTCATGTCCCTCGCATAGGTATTATTGCCGGACACTATGGCAGTGACAGCGGTGCTATCTGTGAAGATGGGCTGATGGAGGTTGATATCAACCTGAATGTGGCACAGCAAGTTGTCGCGCTCCTCTCCGCTCGCGGCTGGGATGTCCTGTTGCTGGAGGAGTTCGATGTACGGCTGAATCAATTCCTGGCGGATGCGTTGCTCTCTATCCACGCTGATTCGTGTGGCGTCCCTGGTAAGTCCGGCTTCAAGATGGCGCGTGCCGAATCCAGCTATATCCCCGGTTCGGAAGATCGTCTGGTCGATTGCGTCAGTACGAAGTACGCTGAGGCAACGGGGCTCCAATTTGACGCCTATACCATCACGTATGATATGACGCGCTACCATGCCTACTACGAGATTGATCCCAACACCCCAGCGGCGATCATTGAGGCCGGTTTCATGTTGGACGACCGGGAGTTGCTCACGGAGCGATCCGATGTGGTGGCGCGAGGAATTGCGGATGGGTTGATCTGCTTCATTGAAGGCTCAGCCCCTTGAGTGACACAGGTAGTGTCACGGGGGTGTTGGCGGGCGTGGGTCCCGCGCGCCGCTTGGATCTGGCTGCGTTCGCTGATTGTGGTCTGAACCTGATCCGTCTGCGTAGTCTCGTCAATCTCACCGTGGATGTGGCCAAGTGGCGCGATGCCGGTGCCTCTCTCGTTGTGCTTCAATTGTTGAGTCCTCGCGGGGCTCAGAGTCCACTCTCCCCCGAAGCCTTCGTTGAGTATTTTTCATCCGACTTGGAAGCCTTCCTGGCGACAGGGGTCCGCGACATCGAAATCCACGATGAGCCCAATCGGCCAGACCGTGGTGCAGGTGTCTCCTGGCGGGATGGGGCCGCCTTCGGCATTTGGTTCGAGGAGGTGCTGCGGCGTCTGCGCGCGCGATTTGGCGACGACCTGCGCTTGGGGTTCCCTGGGCTCGCGCCTACAGGCGTGCCTCGACCTACCCCCTCGGCGCTGATCGATGCACCGACGTTCCTGAGCCAGTGCCGACCCGCAGTAGAGCTGGCTGATTGGGTCGCGTTGCACGTCTATTGGCGCACGCTGGAGGAGATGCGGGCACTCGACGGTGCGATGGGCTGCCTTCGCGACTATCTGGAAGCTTTTGAGACGCAGAACTTTATCATAACGGAGTTCGCGAACGTCAACCCAGAGCTTGCTGCCGATGTGCGTGGGCGTCAATATGCCGAGTTCACGACCCTGATGGCGCAATATGACCGCATCTTGGGCACGTCAGGTTTTCTGCTCCGGTCGAGTGATCCTCGGTATAGTCCACTGGCGTGGCTCAAGCCGGAGGGGACGCCGCCCGCCGTGCTCTCAGCGCTCGCCGACCGGCCACAACTGCCGGATCCCAGGCAGGTCTGGTTCGCCTGGCCGACTGAGGTCCACCGCTACACGCAGGCATTTGGTGCTAACCAATGCGGGTATTTCGATTCCTCAGGGATGACCGGTGGTCATAATGGCGTAGATCTCGCAGTTGATGTCACCTCGCCGGAGACATCACCGATTACGGCAGCGATGGCCGGCACGGTCACCCAGGTGGCTTTGGATGAAGTGGGCTATGGCCATCACGTGCGGGTGCGCAGTTATGGTCCCCGGGGCGAGGAAATCACCTTGCTGTATGCGCATCTCTCGATCATTGAGGTCACCACCGGTACGTTAGTCGGTCGGGGAGATCAGCTTGGCTGGGCGGGCTCGACCGGTGCTTGCGCGGGACCTCATCTGCATCTGGGGATGCGTGTGAGCGGTGTGGTCCTACCTCAAGTCTGCGATACGCTTAACGCACGCCCCTATCTGGATAGCTCGCCGAGGGGGTGGCCAAGAGAACCGTATGCAAGGACGTACGTCTTGTTACCGCCTGACGCCGATACTTGCTGGGCTGAGGCGGTGGTGGAGGCGTGCTGGGATGACCACCGGTTTACACTCGGGGGCAGTGCTGACGATGCTGGTATCGGAGCGTTGGAGCTGCGCCGTGTGGTTGCGGTTAACCTGGATCGGTGGGGCGCAGATCTGGTCGCATTCTTTGAGACGCACTACCCCGATATACTCATTATCTCTATGACTGCAAAGACCCCGCAAGAGCTGGTGGCGGTGCTGGTGACGCTGCCGTCGATGCCGAACCCCTCTCCGGCGGCTTTTTTCTGCCGGACTTCAGGTCTGCCGCGTGAGCCCTACCGGCGCACCTACGTGCTGCTGCCGCCGGACGCTGACAAAGTGTGGGCGCTGGCTGCGGTCCGGGCGACGTGGGACACTCACCGGTTCACGATTGGCGGGAGCGCCGATGACGCCGGCATAGGGGATCTAGATGATCGCTGCGTCATTGTGATCAATCCCCACAGCTGGAGTGGGGACGTGACGGCATTCTTCGATACCCATTACCCGGGTGCACGCGTGTTGCCGATGTCTGCCGATACCCCGGAGCAGTTAGGCCGCCTCCTGTCTGGGCTATCCAGATAGGCGATCCGAGCAGCTCCCTCAACTCCTGCCGCTTGGTTTGCGTTCTAGCGCCGTCTGGAGTAGAATATGTATAACATCTCAAGCCGCTGCAGCCCTGTAAGCCGCTCTTGAAAGGAGTCAGTCGCTATGTCCTACCAAAAAGTGATCATTGTCGGGAATCTGGGACGGGATCCAGAGATGCGTTACACTGCCGATGGCACGCCTGTGACAAACCTCAATGTGGCCACTAATCGAAAATGGACTAACCAGGACGGATCCAAAGGTGAGGAGACGGTGTGGTTCCGGGTGACCGCGTGGCGCCGGCAGGCAGAGACTGCCGCGCAGTACCTGAGCAAGGGCCGTCAGGTGATGGTTGAAGGCCGCATGACGCCGGACAAGGCAACGGGTGGCCCTCGAACGTGGCAGGCGCAAGACGGAAGCTGGCGCGCTAGCTACGAGATGACAGCTGATCGCATTATTTTCCTGCAGGGTGGCGGCGACGCCGGCTCCCGTGGCGGTGGCGGTCAAGACAATATGGGTGGCCCCGAGCAAACCCCGGAGGACGAGATCCCGTTCTAGTCACCGGCGTAGCACCGAAGCTTCGCAACAGAGGGGAGATCTCCCCTCTGTTGTTGTCTGATGAAGGAGTTACCATGGCCAAGCCACCGCCCCGATCACTCAATGTAGAGATTCCGGCAGATCTGGAGCCGACGTATGCGAACTTCGCGCTGATCTCCCATACCCCCTCTGAGTTAGTCATTGATCTCGCGCAGATGTTGCCCAATCAGCCCAAGATCCGCGTGTGCTCACGCATTGTGATGACGCCGCTCAACGCCAAGTTGATGCTGCGAGCGCTGCAGGACCGTTTGAGCAGGTATGAGAAGGCTTATGGGGAGATTATCGTTCCAGGAGAGGGTGACGATCTGGCTCGGGCTTTCTTCGGAGGGCAGAAACCTTCAGAAACGGAGTAAGGGTCGATGAATGAAGAACTACAGGTTTGGTTGGATACCTTGGCGGCTCTGGCTGAGGAGGATTTGGCGGCGCAGAATGCCGTCCGAGATGAGGCGCTCAAGGCAAGTCGTGAGCTCATCCGCCTCTGTTCTCACGCGATTCGTGCCGGACATCGAGAGGAATGGGATGCCGCTGAATCTCTGCTTGCCGATGCGCATGCGGTCGGGTGTGCGTTGCAGGCCTCCTTGGCGCCCTATCCGGGGTTGATGTATGCAGGTTACACGCAGGATGCGCTCAAGGAGTTAGTCGAGGCGCAGGTGACCTTGGCGCTTATTTCCGGTCGAAGCCTGCCCTCCGTTGAGACTGCGGGGATCCCCCTCAATACGTATCTCAATGGTGTCTGCGAAGCTGCCAGTGAACTCCGACGGCGCTGTCTGGATCAACTGCGTCAGGGACATTTTGACGAAGCCGAGCGTCTGCTGGGAGCCATGGATAGGGTGTACGAGGTCTTGATGTCCTTTGGATACCCCGACGCCATTACTCGTGGCCTGCGTCGCCGCGTGGACCAACTTCGCGGCGTCCTGGAGCGCACCCGCGGTGATATCACCAATAGCCTCCAGATGATGCAGCTACGGCGTACACTTGAGGCACTGGACGTGGCCTTACTAGATCGCGACTGACCGACACGTGGATTGGTGGCCCCCACCATTTCTGTTGCATACGGGTGGTCTCACCAGGGCTTGACAACGGCTCTTGTTCAAGTAGGATTCAATGTGAGGAAAGACAAAGCTTGTACCTTGGTGCTGACGGGTATGGGCTTTTTTCTTGTGGGTTCGAAGTAGGGGAGTAGCATGCCGATCAGATTCGGGACAGATGGCTGGCGGGCTGTTATCAGCGATACCTTCACGTTTGAGAACCTTCGGATTGTGGCACAGGCTGTCGCTGACTATGTCAAGAGACAGAGTGACGATGAGCGCCCGGAGGTCGTTGTGGGGTTCGATACCCGATTCCTATCTGACCGATATGCGATCGAGGTGGCGCGTGTTATGGCTGCCAACGGGGTTGTCGCGCATCTGACCCGGGCCGACGCTCCGACACCGGCGGTATCCTACGCGGTGACAGATCTGCAGGCTGTGGCCGGCATTATGATCACAGCCAGTCATAATCCCCCTCGCTACAACGGGCTGAAGTTGAAGGCATCCTTTGGTGGGTCTGCATTGCCGGAACAGGCTCATCAGGTCGAGGCACTGCTTGAGCGGAACCAGCTGGAGGCCCGGGGTCCCAACCTGATGGCCTATGACCAAGCCTTAGAACTTGGCCTGATCCGGCGTTTTGACCCCGCGTGGGCGTATTACCAACACCTCGCCACGCTAGTGGATATGGACAAAGTCTCCGATGGCGAGCTGCGCGTGGTTGCCGACGCTATGTATGGGTCCGGTCGGGGCGCCTTCCGTGACTTGTTGAGCCGTACACGGTGCCATCTCTATGAGATCCGCGGCGAGATGAACCCGGGCTTCGGCGGCATTCACCCCGAGCCGATGGCACACTACCTGCAGGCTCTCGTTGCGGCTATCCAGACTCACCACGCGGATGTCGGGTTGGCCACCGACGGCGATGCTGACCGGATCGGCGCGGTGGATGCGCGAGGGAACTTCGTGGATCCCCATCATATCTTTGCTCTGGTCTTGCGCTATCTTGTGGAAAAGCGTGGGTGGACCGGGGCTGTGGTGCGCTCGGTCTCTACTACGCGCATGGTTGACCGTCTGGCGAATCGTTACGGGCTTCCTCTCTATGAGACCCCGGTTGGATTCAACCATATTGCCGACTATATGCTCAGTGAGGATGTCCTGATTGGCGGTGAGGAGTCGGGCGGGATCTCGGTCAAAGGACATATACCTGAAGGTGATGGTATCTTGACGGGGATGCTGTTGTTAGAGGTGATGGCGGACGCGAAGGTGCCGCTGCATGTTCTGATTGAGGATATTCAGCGTGAAGTCGGCCCGACGTGTTATGCGCGCCGCGATATTCCTTTGATGCGTCCCGTGGCGAAGCGGGAGATGGTCCAGCGACTTACAGAGCAGGCACCGGCTGAGTTGGCCGGGGAGCGGGTTGTCGACGTCAGCGCGATGGACGGTGTCAAGTACCTGCTTGCCGACGATGCGTGGCTGTTGATCCGCCCGTCCGGTACCGAGCCGGTGTTGCGTGTCTACGCTGAGGGACGGTCGGCGGAAGAGGTGAAGGCCCTGCTCGCCTACGGTGAGCGTGTCGCGGGCGAATTGTGAGCTTCACGGTGCGCGCGGTGAAAGAGCATTGGCTGTGCGCCGCGCGCATCGTTCAGCCTCTATTGTCAAGAATCTAATCATGTGTTAGGAGTGCAACGTTCATGACTGATAGCAGCAATGACACCAAGTTGATCTCGCCTTACGGCGGCAAGCTGGTGGACCTGATCGCGTCGGCAGAAGCACGCGAGGCCCTGATGGCTGAGGCCACCCAATACCCGATGTTCCAGATCTCCGATCGCAACCTCTGCGACCTGGAACTGCTCGCGGTGGGTGGCTTCTCGCCCCTCGACCGCTTCATGGGCCAGGCCGACTACCAGCGCGTGCTCACCGAGATGCGCCTGGCCGACGGCACCCTCTTCCCCATCCCGATCACGCTGACCATCAACAAAGAAGAGCTCCCGACCCGTGCCGAGTGGATCACGCTCTGCGATTCCCGCAACTACGTGATAGCCATGATGCGGCTGGAGGAGGTTTTCCGCTGGGATCCCACCCGTGAGGCCCGGCTGGTGCTGGGCACCACCGACCACCGGCATCCCCTGGTGCCCGAGATGTCCCGTTGGGGAGATCTCTGTATCAGTGGGGAGCTGCGGGTGATCAACCCGCCCAAGTACTACGACTTCACCGAACTGCGCCGCACGCCGGCACAGGTGCGCGAGATCCTCTCCAAGATGGCGCGCCATCCTGGAGAGGACGGCGTTGAGAAGGTCGTGGCCTTCCAGACGCGCAACCCGATGCACCGGGTGCACGAGGCGCTGACCAAGCGCGCCGCGGAGCGCGTGGGCGGCACTCTGCTGATCCACCCCGTGGTCGGTCTGACCAAGCCCGGGGACGTCGACTACTACACTCGCGTACGCGTCTACAAAGCCCTGGTCGAGAACTACTATGGGGATTACGACGTCGCCCTGAGCCTGCTGCCGCTGGCGATGCGCATGGCCGGGCCGCGCGAGGCGCTTTGGCACGCTCTGATCCGCCGCAACTACGGCGCCACCCACTTCGTGGTGGGTCGCGACCACGCCGGGCCGGGCAAGGACAGCTCGGGGCAGCCCTTCTACGGGCCGTACGAGGCGCAGGAGATGATGGCGCAGTACGGCGAGGAGTTGGGTGTGGAGGCGGTGACCTTCCGCGAGTTGGTCTACCTGGAGGACAAGGATGACTACGTCTCCGTTGATGATGCCAAAGGGAACGGCAAGGCGCTCTTCATCTCGGGCACGCAGGTGCGCGAGGAGTACCTGGCCAAGGGCAAGGAGCTGCCCAGCTGGTTCACACGCGTGGAGACCGCCGAGATCCTGCGGGAATCCTACCCCCCACGGCACAAGCAAGGTCTGTGCATCTGGTTCACGGGGCTGAGCGGCTCGGGGAAGTCGACCATTGCCAACGCGCTGGTACCGATGCTGCAGGAGCGCGGACGCCAGGCGACGATGCTGGACGGTGATGTCGTACGCACACACCTTTCGAAGGGGTTGGGTTTCAGCAAGGAAGATCGCGATACGAACATCCTGCGCATCGGCTTTGTGGCCGGCGAGATCTCGCGGCACAACGGCACGGTGATCTGTGCGGCGATCAGCCCCTACCGGGGCACGCGCAGCCAGACGCGGGAGATGGTGGGCGAGGGCCGCTTCGTCGAGGTCTTCGTGGACACGCCGTTGGAGGTCTGTGAGGCGCGTGACGTGAAGGGACTCTATGCCCGGGCGCGGCGCGGTGAGATCAAGGGTTTCACGGGCATCGACGACCCATACGAGGCGCCGGAGAATCCGGAGATCGCGCTGCACACCGTGGGCCACACGCCCGAGGAGAACGCGAGAGAGATTACGACGTACTTGCAGGAGCGAGGCTTCCTCAATCGCGTCTAGGTTGTCAGGTGTGGCGCGCTCAGTCATCTGCACGGCGTGATAAGTCAGCAACGCCCCTGTCGTCTGACCGCCCAATAGTGCGCCACACCTCTCCCCGCAGGAGGAGATGCATTGGCCTTTCTCAAGAAGCTGTTCGGCAAACGCCAATCGCCGGTGATCATCGTTTCGGGATTGCCGAGGTCGGGGACCTCGATGATGATGCGGATGCTGGAGAAGGGCGGCCTATCTCTCTTGGCTGATGGCATTCGTAGACCCAATGACGATAACCCCAAGGGCTACTACGAGTTTGAGAGGGTGAAGAAGCTCCCCGAAGGCGACGTTGCTTGGCTGGCGGATGCGCAAGACAAGGGTGTGAAGATCATCGCGGCGTTGCTGGTGCATCTTCCCAACGCGTATACCTACAAGATCCTCTTTATGCGCCGTAAGATGGATGAGATTCTGGCCTCACAGCGACGTATGCTGGAGCGGCGTGGTGAGGATTCCGGCGCTATCGATGACGCTGAGATGGCGAGGTTGTTTGAGGCGCATGTCGCACAAATCCATAGGTGGATGGATCAACAGCCCTATCTGACCTATCTGGACGTGGACTACAACGAAGTGTTGGCTGATCCGGTTCTGTGTCTGGCCCAGGTTGACGATTTCCTGGCATTGTCTCTGGATCTGAAGGCAATGGCGGCGGTGGTTGATCCCACGCTCTATCGGCAACGAGCGTGAAACGACACTGGCAACTCGTTTGGATTTCAAATGCTTTGAGTGTTCATAAGGAGACGCGAAGATGAAGAGAGCTCTGGTTTGTGGTGCGGGCGGTTTTATTGGGGGTCATCTCGTTTCGAGACTCAAGCGTGAGGGATACTGGGTGCGCGGTGTGGACCGCAAGCCGCACGAGTTCCGTACGCTGGAAGCCGATGAGTTCTGCCTGCTGGATCTGCGACAGCCCGAGAACTGCTGGGAGGCGCTGGCCATTGATGGCGAGACTTTCGATGATGTCTATCAGTTGGCTGCAGATATGGGGGGCATGGGTTTTATCCACACCGCAGAGTGTGATATCATGCACAACAGCGCGCTGATCAACATCCATATGATCAACGGCGCCGTCAAGATGGGCGTGTCGCGCTATTTCTTCTCTTCATCCGCGTGTGTTTATCCCGACATGAAGCCTGGCGATCCGGAGATGACGGAGGATCAGGTCCTACCGGCTCATCCTGATAACGAGTATGGTTGGGAGAAGCTCTATGCAGAGCGCATGGCCCAAGCCTATGCACGCCATACTCCCATCGAGGTGCGCGTTGCGCGCTTCCAGAACTGCTACGGTCCCTACGGGACCTGGCGGGGTGGACGTGAGAAGGCGCCTGCGGCCATCTGCCGCAAGGTCGCGATGGCAGAGGATGGCGGCACAGTGGATGTTTGGGGCGATGGCACGGCGGTCCGTGGTTTCACTTACATCGATGACTTGGTTGATGGCATCTATATGCTCACGCAGTCGGAGCTTCAGGTTTCTGCCAACATCGGCACCGATGAGTATGTCACGGTGAACGATCTGGTGCAGACCGTCATTGACATCTCGGGGAAGGACCTGGAGATTCGGCACGTTGACGGCCCTGTCGGCGTGGCTGCCCGCAACTTCAGCAAAGCACGCATGCACGCGCTGGGCTGGGAGGCCAAGGTGCGGTTCCGGGATGGCATTGCGCGCACCTATGCGTGGGTTGCTGAGCAGGCAAAGGAAGCATATCCGACGGGAGCATAGCTCGTGGCGGGGGATTGCTCTCTACTGATGGCTGGCAGGGGAGAAGACTTGTCGATTGAATGTCAGATAGAGCAGCTCAAGGAGCGGCTCAGGATGCGTGCCGGATGCCGCGACGACGAGATTCGGGTTGTCAGGTCACCACTGCGTGTGTCCCCATTAGGGGCCCATGTGGATCATCAAGATGGCCTGGTAACCGGAATGGCGCTGGACCGCGCTATCTATCTGGCGTTTGTGCCGCGTGAAGATGGTATGATGCGCGTAGAGAGCCTGAACTTCCCCGGCTATTCGGAGTTCGGCCTGGAGAGCGTGCCCCCCAAGATACAGGGAGACTGGGCCAACTATGCCCGCGGCGCTGTGCTGGCGCTCAAGCAGTCTCATGAGTTGCGGATAGGCATTGATGCCGAGGTGATGGGTATGATGCCCATCGGTGGTCTGAGTTCTTCAGCGGCTGTGGGTGTCGCGTATCTCCTGGCCATCGAAGCCGTCAACGATTTGGAGCTGGCCGCTGAAGAGAATATCCAGCTGGACCGTTACATCGAGAATGTGTATCTTGGGCTCAAGAACGGCGTGTTGGACCAGTCCGTGATCCTTCTGAGCGCTCGTGACTGTCTTACCTACCTGGACTGCCAGACCATGGATGTCCAGCGTGTCCCGACCTCGGCATCCCCCGATGACTTCGAGATTCTCGTTGCCTATTCGGGGGTCAAGAAGGCCTTGGTCGGTACAGACTACAATCACCGGGTAGATGAGTGCCACGAAGCCGCTCGGCTGCTACTTGAGTGGTCCGGCGAGCCCCATCCCAACGGGAATGCCCGGTTGCGGTTGGTCTCCCCGGAGGTTTATGCCGCGTACGGCGAGCGACTGCCGGCCCCACTTGACCGGCGCGCGCGTCACTTTTTTACGGAATTGCATCGCGTGCAGGAGGGTGTGGAGGCGTGGCGATCTGGTCGTATTGGGCAGCTGGGCCAACTGATGCGTGAGTCCGGCGCCAGCTCTGTGTACAATTACGAGTCCGGTTCGCCGCATTTGACGACGCTCTACGAAATCCTGTGTGAATGTCCCGGTGTGTACGGTGCGCGGTTCAGCGGAGGCGGGTTCCGGGGGTCATGCATTGGTCTGAGCGATCCCAACCAGCGCGAAGAGATCCTGGCGTTCATTGACCAGCGCTACCCAGCTGCGCATGCCGATATCGCTGGCCTGTATAGCGTTCATTTCTGTCAGACGAGCGAAGCTGCTCATCTGATGGACTAGACGGATCACGGTCAAGTGTTATGAGCATAGATCATCCGAAGCAATTGGGCTTTTTCAACCGGCGAGCCATCCTTGTTCTGATACTGTGTGTGGTGGGCTGCGTGCTCTTGATTGTCGATGTGCCCGCGGTCGTCCTGAGCTGGGACACCGCCAGCGAAGTCGGCACGGCAGGCTTCAATGTTTACCGCTCACCTTCTTGGGACTCAGCTGCACCTGAGGATTGGACCAAGGTCAACGATGAACTGATCCCTTCGGCGGGAGACGAAATGGTCGGCGCGGACTATCGTTTCGAGGACGATGATCTTACGCCAGGTCGCAAGTACCGCTATCGTATTGAGGAAGTGGCGTGGGATGGTGGCGCCACGTGGTACCCTGACGAGGTCGTGGTGCGCGCCGGTTTCCCCAGCCGCTGGACAAAGCTTGAGGGCGTTGGGCTGATCCTACTGGGACTGGTCATGCTGTGGCACCGCAGGGGCCAGCTCGAATGACCCGTTGCTTGAAGGTCGACCCTGAACATCCTGAACCTGCCGTGATGGCCGAAGCCGCTGCCGTGATCCGCGGCGGTGGTCTCGTGGCATTTCCGACCGAGACGGTGTACGGGCTGGGCGCGAATGCGTTGGATGCGCAGGCTGTTGCGAGTATTTTCCGTGCCAAGGAACGGCCCTTCTACGATCCGCTGATCGTGCATCTGGCTGACGCGACTCAGCTTTCCTCTGTAGTTGCGGAGGTGCCGGATGTCGCCAGGGAGCTGGTCGTCGAATTCTGGCCCGGGCCGCTCACACTTGTGCTGCCCAGAGGTCCACAGGTTCCCGATGAAGTGACTGCCGGCGGGAATACCGTCGCCGTCAGAGTGCCCGCGCATGCCGTAGCGAGGGCGCTTATCGCGGCTGCCGGTGTTCCGATCGCTGCTCCCAGTGCAAATCGCTTTGGACGGGTGAGTCCTACCTGTGCGGACCACGTCATGGCTGACTTATCCGGGCGCATCGATCTTGTCCTGGACGGCGGCGCAACGCAGGTCGGCGTGGAGTCGACCGTGCTGTCACTGTGCTCTGACATTCCGACGATTCTGCGGCCCGGGGGTATCGCCAGGGAATCCCTGGAGCGCCTATTGGGATCAGTGGACTTCAGGGACTCCTTGGGCACGGAAGGTGAGACCTTGGTCTCGCCGGGCACAACGGTTAAGCACTATGCGCCGCGTGCTAAGACCACGCTGTACCGCGGGGAGCGAGAGGCTGTCTTGGCTCGGATCCGCCGGGATGTTCTGGACTATGTGACAGCGGGTGTCACCGTGGGCGTCCTGGTCGCCGAGGAAGACCTCGCCATGTTGACGGACCTTCCGGCTGTGTACCGGAGCGTGGGTTCCATAACGTCAATGGAGCAGATTGCCCGCCAATTGTTTGCCTCGTTGCGTTCATTGGACGCGTCCGGTGTCACGGTTATCCTGGCGCGGGACTTCGGCCCGTCTGGGTTGGGTCTGGCGATCCGAGATCGTCTGACGCGTGCGGCGGCCGGTGACGTGATCGTCGTCATGGAGACGTCCGGCTAGCTTGTTGAGGGGTGTGTTCTATAGAAAAATGGGATCGCGATTTGTGCGATCCCATTTGTTGGTCTCTGTTGAGCCCTTGCTGTCAACTGCGTAGGAAGTCGCGGAGTCGACGTGCGTGAGCTGGGTGTCGTAGACGGCTCAGCGCCTGCGCCTCAATCTGTCGGACGCGTTCCCGTGTCACGCCGAGCTTCTTGCCGACTTGCTCCAGCGTATAGGTCTGGCCATCCAACAACCCGTAGCGCATTTGGAGAATCTTAACCTCTCGCGGGGGGAGATTCACAAGGATCTCGACCAACTGATCCTTGAGCATCACTGCGCTGACCCTGTCAGGCGGCGATGGGCTATCCTTATCCTCGACGAAATCGCCCAAGGTGCTGTCGCCCTCGTCATCTGTCGGCATCTCCAGTGAAAGTGGGCGGCGCGCCACGTCAAGCATCTGTTCGATCTTGCGGACAGGGATCTCCAGTTCCGCGCCCAACTCCTCCGGGGTGGGGCTACGTCCCAACCGTTGTGTGAGTTGGTGTGAGATGCGCAGCATCTTGTTGATCTGATCGCCCATATGGACCGGGACGCGGATCGTCCGGCTTTGGTCCGCGATGGCCCGCGTTACGGCTTGCCGGATCCACCACGTGGCATAGGTGGAGAATTTGTGCCCACGTTTGTACTCGAACTTGTTCGAGGCCCGTATCAGTCCAATGTTACCTTCCTGAATCAAATCCAGAAATGGAACGCCTCGGCCGATGTACTTCTTGGCCACACTGATCACCAGCCTGGAGTTCGCGCGAATCAGATGCTCCCGGGCGCGGATACCGTCATCAAGCTGTAGTTCCAGTTCATAGCGCTTGTCTTCGTTCGCATATCGACCGGTGTTGAGTTTGGTCTGGGCCTTCTTGCCGGCTTCCACACGCTTAGCCAGGGAGACTTCCTCTTCTGCGGTCAGCAGGGCAACTTTGCCGATCTCTTTCAGGTACAGCCCGATCGTATCATCGACCTCAACGGCACGGTAGATGTCTTCTTCGGCTTTGACTTCTTCGCCATCATCGAAGCTCTCACCTGTCTGCGCCAAGCCGACGGGCGCCTTTTGCCCGGGACCTCCGACTTTGATCCCGGACTCCAACAACATTGAGATAGTCTCATCCAGCTGGCTGACATGCTCTTCAGCTTCCGGGAAAGCCCGCTGGATCTCCTCATAGGAAACGTAGCCTCGCTCGTGGCCCAGTGCCAGGAGATACTCTGGGCCCGACAGGTATTCGCTGAGGTCGCCGGCCTCTTCTTTCTGTTTTTCTCTGAAACGCTCTTCTAAGGCCAACTCCACAGTTCCTTTGGGCGCAGTAAATTAGACCAGTTGTTCAGAAACTCGCTAACGCGACGCTAGCGGAACCACGTTGTTGTAGGCTACATGGTTCCGCCAATAAGACGACGTCATGCTAGCAGATTAGCCGCAATAGAATAGTTGACTTAGTCACCTTGTCAACTGTTCGCCAGCTTCTCGGTCTGTTCGGTGTGTCGCCAAGCCCTCTAGGGCAGGGAGGTGAACAGAGCGAAAAAAGAGCATGGGTGGCAGCTGCCAGCCATGCTAACCGCAATCTAATATGGCATAATCCACGTTCTAATGTCAAGAGGCACACGCCTTCGCAGTTCTGGCCCTGAGGGTGCTCAGCAAGGCGAATGGTTGTGGCCCAAGGGTGCCTCCTGACGGTCAGGTTGCACAGATACACGTTTGGTTATTGTCCCCGAAGTGAAGCACGCCCGGGTCACAGAAGTGCCCTCAGCTCAGCATGGAGCGACTGGAGGCCCGCTATACGGGCACTTCAAGGCGCTGCCTCGGCGTCTCTATTCTTCCCTCCGCTCAATCGGCAATGTGAAGCTGACGCGAAGCCCTTGGCCGGGGGCGCTGAAGAAGTGGATCTTGCCTCCCAGCACCTCAATGCGTTCTCGAATCGTCGGTAGACTCAGTCTTACTGCGTCTTCCGAGTTGAGTTGCTCGTCGATATCGAACCCCACACCATTATCCTCGATGGTGACCATAGCTTCAGTCTCTTCCAGGTTCAGGTGAACCACGATGCTTGAGGCCTGGTCCTGTTCGCGGGCCATATGGATCAGGGTCTGGATGACGCGGAAGATGGTGACTTCCTTGTGGGGGGCCAACCGCAGCTCTTTGCCGGTTACTTGGAGCGTGAGACCGGCAAACCCTTCTTCGGCAATCCCGTCCACGTAGCGGCGCACCGTGGGAACCAGCCCGAGATCATCCAGCATCATAGGACGTAGATCGAAGATGAAGACCTTGACCGTTTTGAAAGTCCTGATCACGCTCTCTTTGAGCTCAGTCAGCTCAGCGCGTGCGCGTTCCGGATCTCGGTCGAACAGGCGCTCACAGATCTCAGCCTGCAGGGCTAGGTTGGTCAGCGACTGGGCTGGACCGTCATGCATCTGGCGGGAAAGCCGGAGTCGTTCCTGCTCTTGTGCCTCAATGATGTTGATCACGGTTGCTTGCTTGGGTTCAAGGGCGGTCTCGGCCGCGGCATCACCTCCTAAGCTGAGATCCTCAGGTGGGGCAAAGCCGAGGATGCGGTCGTAAAGATCGGCGATGCGGGTGAGATGCTTCTGGTCGCTCTGTAGCTTTTCCAGTTGCCCGCGCATCGTGAAGAGCCGCTGCTGATTCTGTATAAGGGTGTTGTAGGCTTTGCGGATATCTTCCCGCGGTACAGTGTCGAAGGTCGACTCGATCTGGCGAGTTCGGGCGACGGCCCGCGCATTGGCCTGCATGAAGCGGTCAACTTCACTCGACGTTTGCTGGATCAACATATCGATTTCTTTCAGTTCTTTCTGGATCTGAGCGGAACCCCGACGGCAGAAATCTGTAAACTGGTCCCAGCTGCTCTCAACCATAGTGCCCCCTGTTCAAACCGTATGCGTGATGGACTTAGGGCCCGCAGGTGTAGGGCTTCCTGCACCTGCGGGGTGTAGCGATGTGTCGCTTGCGGTTGATCCTGCGACCTTAAGATGCGAGCGGAGATGCCCGTGGCGTAGTGTACCACCAGTCTGACATTGGAGGCTTGCGACTCTCTAGGCGTCAGGCAGGCGGACCCACCCGTGTCTCAGCGCGTAGATGGCCGCTTGTGTTCGATCTGACCGATTCAGTTTCGCGAGGATTGAGGTGACGTGGTTCTTCACTGTCTGCTGGCTGATGCCCAGCCGCATTGCGATCTGCTTGTTGCTCAATCCTTCAATGATGAGTTGCAGAATCTCCATCTGACGATTCGTGAGGGGGGAGAGCATGGTGTCCTCCGGGCTAATGCCATAGCGTCGATACAGTTCCAGAAGCCACTGTTCGGCTTGTTCCGGCGTTAGTCGTCTGTTGGCGATGACATAATAGCCTTCGGCCACGGTCCTCACGGTATCCAGTAGCTGTGCCGGTGCGACATCCTTGGCGAAATAGGCGGATGCTCCGATACGGATGGCGCGGTAAATCTGCTCCTCGTCATCGTACGCTGTCAGGATAATCACGTTGATATCTGGACTGGCGGACTTCAGCCGCTGGGTAATCTGCAGCCCGTTGACATTGGGGAGGTTGACGTCCATCAGGACCACATCGGGATGGACGGATTTGAGTACTTCAAGGGCACCTTGACCGTCTTCACATTCGGCAACGACCACGATATCTGGCTCTACGTTTAGGACGTCGCGGACACCTTGACGGAAGAAAAAATGGTCGTCAACGATGGCAACCCTTATGACATCAGGCACAGTCACTGTTTCAGTCATTGTCCCTCTTTGGTGTCTTCTTATCCAAATGCTCCATGGTTCCTAGGTGGAGGTAAACCGGCCCACGCTGAAGAACTCCGGTGTCTGCCCGTCGAGAATCAGCGAGGCGAGTGCGTCTGTCGTGACCAGGGCCAAGTTCAAGCCGAACGGTCCCAAGCCATTGACGAAGTAGACGCCAGGCTCCTCCAACTGCCCGACGATTGGGAAGTAGTCATCGCTGGAGGCGATCCAGGTTGTGAACCGCCTGTGCACGAGGGCCTCGGGGCAGAGTTGATCGGCAACGGAGCTGAGCCGGCTGAGGCTATCCTGTTCTTCTCTACTCCAGCCTGTGAGATAGGCTTGGTCCCCGTAAGGCAAGAAGCAGATCCGTCCATTGTCGAGAACCAGCGGACGGTTGAGTGTCTCGATATTCTCGAACACAATGGTGTGGATACATAGCGGATGTAGATTCCGTGAGAGCTGACTGTTCAGCCTGGTTGCGTGGATGCCGTTGGCGAAGATCACCTGGTCGGCCCATAGGTAGCGCTGGTGGGCCCAGACGGCGATGCTACCATCGGCGCGGCGTTTGGTTGTATGCGCCTCGACCCCCAATTCCACGATGATGTTCTCATGGTCCAGCAGTTTGTGAATCAGGTCCTCCGGGTTGAAGACGATATCATCATAGGTGCTGATGGCGACAAGATCACCATACCGATTGTCGTCCTCGAGATCCACGTTGAACCCGTACGTCTGTAACTGCCGTACAGACTCCCGGAAGGCGTCTGATTCGTCGGGGTCTGCCGCCAGGCGCAGGCTGCCGAGCTTCTGAGCTGTTACGTTGTTCTGATCGAGCAGGATCTCCAGGCGGACCAGATTGTCGGAGGTCAGCTCCCACAGCGTATGTGCCGGATCCTGCCCCAGCTGGGTGATGAGCTCCGTGAATGGTGTAGGGGTGCCCAACAGCGCCAGTCCTGGCTGTCGACGGATGGTACCACCTGACGACTCCGATGCCTCCAAGATAACGACCTGTAGGCCTTCCGCTGCAAGGGTTGACGCAATCAAGGCACCGGCCAGCCCTGCACCTACCACTATCACATCGTAAGGACCGGAGGTAGACATAAGGGTTCCTTTCAGCTCAACGTGGAGGGGCCACAACAAGCTCAGCTTGATC
>JAGHDT010000212.1 GCA_021159805.1 Anaerolineae bacterium | reverse complement strand
GGGAACGGATGGCGAATGACGCCCACACGGCAAGCGATCCGCAGACCTGCACCTGGGAACGCCGCACCCCAGTGCGGCTCTCCCAAGGAAGACGAGCCTCGCAAGATCAGCCGCCCGCAGACCAGCGTGTCGTGAGCATTGCAGCCACAGCATAGACCGCCGCGCCGGCGGTCAACACACCGGCAAACCCTACGGACAGGGCCAACAGCGCCGCCAAGACCGATGCCACAACCGACGCGGCCCCATTGGCGGCCCACGCCCAGGGCAGGCGATCGGGTGCCACCTGACTTAGGTGGCTGAGTCCCAAAGGGAACGGCAACCCCATCAGCATACCCAGCGGCGCCAGGAGCATCACTGTGGCAGCCAGGCGCAGGCCCCATGGCAACGGCAACAGTGCATCGAACGCCCACGGAAGACCGACCGCGACAACGCCGATCATGATCACTAGACCTCCCAATACCCAGGGTGCCCTGACCTTCAGCTTCGACGAAAGCGCACTCCCGACCCCTGAGAAGAGCAGCAATGAGAAGAGCACGGTCGTGACGGCGCGTGCGGGCTGTCCCAGGAAGAGGATTGCGCGCTGCATAAGCGGGATCTCGACAAAGAGATACCCCAGCCCGAGCAGAGCGAAGTAGGCCAGATCGAGCCACCATTCGCGCCGGCGCACCGTCGAGCCACAGGGGGTCCGCGGATCACGCCCCTCGCCCCAACCACCCGCAATGGCTTGGGCCCTGGCCTGTCTGCTCGTTGCCAGCAGCGGAAGCCCAATCAGCAGAGCAGCCGCCGCGAGACTCAATGCCAGCAGCGCCACTACGACGAAGTATCCCGCACCGCCGAACGGCTGCCAGCTCTTGCCCAGCTCCGCGATAACTTGACCGGCTTGAGACCACTTGAAGAAATGTCCAAAGAAGGGATGGTCATCGGTGGGAGGCCTGACGTCAAACGGGTAAGCATCATACCACGCGGCCCTGTCATCGGAGCCCAGCAGCGCCGAAAACAGCTCATAATAGACCGGCGAGGGCAAGACGTTGTAGCGATTGACATCCTCAAGCCGGATATCCGGGGCATAGACCAGATCGAACGCCCGTTCATCGAGGAAGTCGCGGATCACATCGAGCTCATCCGTGGAAAACGGCTGTGACTTCACCAACAGCGTCATCATCGCATAGCCGCGGAACGCGACGATTTGAGCCACCGGATCACCACCCCCGCCTTCCGAGGCAGCAGAGGCCGCGTCCACAGAGGCCGTGGCCTCGACTGCCAGGGCGAAGGCGCGCAGCGACTCGCTCGGCGGGGTCTGCAGCCATCGAGAGACAACCAGGATGCCATCCCGCGACAGGACACCCAGGGCATCGCGAAATGCCTCGACCGTGTAGGCGTAGTCCTCACCCAGGCTGTAGGCACCAGAGCGGATAGGACGGTAGGGCGTGGTCAACGCCAACGTCACGACATCATAGCTCCTCCCGGACCGGCGCACATAACTGCGCGGATCGTCAAAGACGACAGTCGGTGCTGGGCCGGCATAGTGGTCTGCTGCCAAGACCACCAACGGGTTCGCAGCCACCGCGGTCAGATCAGCGATGCCCTGACCGCGCGCGATCCACAGCTCCAATCCCCCGCGCGGCTCCAGGACAAGGGCCCGGCCATCGGAACGGAGCTGGTAAGCCACCGCCGTCGGCATATAGTCCGCAAAGGCCAGATCAGCGTCCTGCGGGCCGCCCAATCCTGCGTGGGGAATGTCCAGAACGGGGCTGAGCTCATCACCGTCGACGAAGAGCCCGCGCTGCGGTGGCGGGCTTGAGAGGAAGCGGTAGCTCAGTCCCGGCAACGAGCGGATTGCCGGGCTCTCGACAAGATCCACGCGTGAGAAACCATTCCACGCGCTGGTCACGATCCGGGCCTCGGGTATCTGGAGTGCGTAGCTGAGTCCCTTGTACGGGGAAAGACGCGGCTCAAGTCCCGCAGGAACCGCGAATGCCCTCACCACGCTCAGGATCGCAAGGCCAAGGCCGCCCAGGATGATCCACCGGCGGGGCCACGCGCGGCCATCGCCAGTCCTTTGAGAAGGTCGAACAAAGACCACGGCCGCGATGCCGCCCAGTGCGCCACTCAGCCACACAGGCCCCACGCCGCCGAGCAAGTTGGGAATTGCCAGGGCCAGCAGACACCCAACCGCAGATCCGATGAGGTTGTAGGCATAGGTTGTGCCGGCGGCATCCTGCCGGAGTGTGAAGCACAGACTAAGCACAGCCCCGCTGCAGAAAAAGGGAATCGCAAGGATGAAGTAGTGGAGGAACAACAACGCCACCTGGCGCAGGTCCCAGGCGATGCTGAAGGAGTCGAATGGGACTTGGTTGATAAAGAGATAGGCGCCCAAACAAGTGATGCCGTAGCCCAACGCTAGCCCTGCCAGCGTCAACCGCGGCGATAGCCGCGGCGGACGCCCCCACGTAGGCCACAGCGCCAGCCACGTGCCGCTGGCACCAAAGCCCAGCAGCGCCAGGCTCACGATCATGAAGGCGAAGTGATAGAATTGGGAGACCGAGAAGAGTCGCGTAAGGGTGATCTCAAACATCAGGGTCGCTGCTGAAAGCAGCAAGACCCCGATGTTCGCAGCCGAACCCGCAGGGTTCGCCGAGGCCGGCGGAGCACGCTTGATCCGACGCCCCGGTCTCATCTCAGTCAACCTGTCAGGATTGCAGGGGAGCTTCCGAAGAGGGGTAGTGCCGGTAGTCCCGCAAATCCACAACGCGCCCGATCTTTGCCCATGGAACATCACCCAGCTCAGAGGGCATCACGCCCTGATCATAACACCGACCAAGCGTCTCCACCAGGCCCTCAACGTAGAGCAGTTCATCGCCATTCTGGTCGTAGCGTCGTACCAAGTCATCAGGGAAGTCCAGGATGCTCTCAACGGACTCCTGAGCGCCGTTGACGGCGAGTGTGTGTGACATCGCAGCACTGATACTGCAGGCCAAGGGGGCACCCGTGCGCGATGCCTCGATGGCGTCCCAAAGCTTCTTACCCTCATTGGCGAAAGGACTGCCATAGTCCTTGACACGACCGTCCTTGAAACGTGCCACCATCGGAGTATCACGCGCCTCGTACTCAACCACGGCGTTCTCAAACTCATAGGACAGGACAGGACCGATGTTCTCGTTGACCGGGTGCGCGGCGTAGAAGAGGATCTCGACCCCGTCCTCGGTGTGGCACCGGACCGCAGCCGTATCGTAGTTCTCAATGTCGTTCGCGCGGTAGAGTTCGGCCTGAACGTCGACCGGCCGCGCGCTCGTCTCACGCGTCTCACCCAGCACATAGAAGCAGTTGTGCAGATAGTGAGCCGTCGCGTTATTCACCGGGCTATCCAGCACCCAGCTGCCGTTGGCCGTCTTGAGCTTCGCCGCCCAGTTGTTGCGATGATAGTAAGAGTGCGGGCGCGGCCAGAGCACTTTGGTCCGAAACCGCAGCGGCTTGCCCAACACCCCTGCCACGATGTCAGCTTTCAACGCCTGAATGGTATCGGAAAATGACCACTGGTACCCGATCCCCACGAAACCGCCCGCAGCGGCTTCCGCTGCCGCCATCTGCAGAGCGTCCTGGATCGTGGCCGTGACGGGCTTCTCACACAGCACGTTCGAGCCATGCGCCAGCGCCGTATGGGTGAAGGGAAGGTGCAGCGAGATCGGGGCCGCGATCACCACCAGGTCCACCCCGGCGGAAGCCGCGGATTCGGCGTAGAAGTGATCCAGGTCGGCGTAGATGGGTATCTCCAGCTCCTTGAACGCATCCAGATAGCGGCAGCCCTTGGGATCAGGGTCAATGCCGGCAACCAGCCGGAATCCCCCATGCTCGCCATTCCCAAACAGACGGGCCAGGTAGGTATTCCCGTACCCGCCCAGTGCCACCATCGCAACTGTGACGTCTTTCATCGTGCCTCCTATGGCTAGTCTTGCCACTCTACACCGGTGGGCTCAAAAGGGAACCCCGCCGGCCGGTCTCTTCGCGCACCGCCCTGATAGAATGGATGTCGGACGGTACGCCACGGGCGATCGCCCCAGCGATAGGAGCGGAATGGATCGCGGATGCGGTCCATCTCCTCAAGCAGGGCATCGTGCAGCTCATCGCGCACAATCGCATAGGCGGGGTTGGAGATCTGGTTGGTGCACTCTCCTGGATCCTCCGCCAAATCGTAAAGCTCGTCCGTATCAACAAGGCTGATCGACAGCTTGTGCCGCCCATCCGTCACACAGCGGATGGGAAAGAACTCTCCGAAATCATCGTGGTTGACGGCGAACCGGTGGAACCCCACAAAGGCATAGGGACGCACTGCGGCAGCAGGATCATCGAGAATCGAGGCAAAGCTAACCCCGTGGAGACTCGGCGGGGTCTCAATCCCGCTGAGCGCCAGCATCGTCGGGAGAATATCAAGGTGGCTGATCACCGCATCACTGACGACCCCGGTCCCGTTCGGCGCACGTACGATGAACGG
Source organism: Anaerolineae bacterium (assembly GCA_021159805.1). GTDB lineage: Bacteria > Chloroflexota > Anaerolineae > B4-G1 > SLSP01 > PWVB01. The sequence goes on along the minus strand of JAGHDT010000212.1, from coordinate 5,348 downwards.
CACGTGAGTCGTCTCCTCATACATCATCGGCCCTTTGCCGCTCAGGCCGTGGGCTCGCATCATGTCTCCGTGATCGCTTGTATAGATAATGATCGTGTCGTCACCGTGCACCGACGCGACGGCATCGATTACGCGCCCGATCTCACGGTCGATGTAACTGTTGCAGCCGTAGTGGCGGATCTTACCCTCGGCAACCTGGTCCCAATCCAGCTCTCCGTAGGCCGCGCGCTGGACCTGCTGGATAGCAGGTTTGTGGGTCAAGGGCGCCCCGAAATTGGCCGGAGTGTGGCAGCCCAGGCTTTGGTCCTTCCGCAGGCACGGCCTCTTCGCCCTCTTCGCTTTCTCGCTTTCTCGCTCTATCGCCCTCTCGCTTGCCCCAAAATCATGTCGATCCGCCGGATTGCCTCGTAGACCGCACGGCCAGAATGATAGCACGCCTTCCACGGCGTGCCGATCCCCGGCACCAGGACCTCGCCTGTCTCACTGACCAGCGTCATCCACTCGCCGAGATCGGCGTTGATCAGATGCTCCCGGACAAAATCCCACGTTAGCAAGAAGGCCTCTGCATACCGTTCGTCGCTCGTGATCTCGCAGCTGTCCAGGAAGCCCACAAGCACTTCCGCGTTCTGCCAGAACTCCTTGTCCGTCACGAGCGCAGGCCCGTGATGCGGCCCATCGCGGTAGACGCCGCCACGCACGTGGTCGAATCCGAATGCCAGCGCGTGATCCACGAGCCTGCGGACCACAGGTCCATACGTATCCCGTGGCTTCCCCAGGACCTCACCCGCGCGCACCAACAGCCAAGCCAGCTCAACATTGTGGCCGTAGGACGTCGTCACCGTTCCAACGGCGCCGCAGCCGTTCCGACCGCTCAGCGTCTCGACAGAGCCGTCCTCGCGATCCGCATTGAACGTCCGCCGAATGGCGATCGCCGGAATCGGATTGAAGTCCAGATCGTACTGGTTGCCACCGCAGCCACTCTCGGGATCGATCATGTGCGTGAGGATGATATCGATGACCTCCTGCAGCCGGCGCTTGTGGATCTCCTTGCCGGACGCCTGCGCCAGCACGGTGAAGCACTCCAGCAGGTGCATATGGATGTCGAGCGACTTGCGATCCCCGGCGCAGAATCCACCGGGCGAGAGCTGCCAGTCGGGCTCCAGATTCTCGTAGTAGCCGCCCCGCGCCGTGTCAACGCAGTAGCGCTGCAGCAGGTCGAAAGTACGCTCCGCGTACTCCAGGCCCCGCTCATCGCCGGTCGACAGATAGTAGGTCGCAAGGCCATAAATCGCGAAACTCTGGCCATAGACCACCTTGCCGCCGTCGAGTAACGTGCCGTCGCGCTTCACCAGCCAGTTCCAGCCGCCGTGCTCGGCGTCCCAGAAGTGGTCGATGAAGAAATCCACCCCCTGGCGCGCCGCTTCCCGGTACTGCGGGTTCTCAGGGTCGATCATATTGAAGAGCGAGAAGCCCCAGATCATACGGGTCTGGGTGACAATGTGCTTATCTGTCTCATCCTCAATCAGGTCTCCTTGATCGTCATAGCAGACAAGATAACCACCGTAGACTGGATCGACGCCGCGCGCCGTCCAGAATGGCATAATGCCCTCATGCAGATGCGACGCCAACTGCGATCGCGCCGCTAACAACCGGGTTTTCATCGCTTCATCCATATTGTCTCCTCGTAGATACTCTGCGATCTGCAGGACCAAAGCCTTTCACCCATTCCCGACCTAGGCTTTGGTCCCTTCTGCACGCACGTGGTCCCTACACCGCAGCGTTCTGTGGGAAGAAGTACGGCAGATGCTGCCGGTGCGCTTCCAACAGCTCGTCCCGCATAGCCTGCGCAACCGACCGGTCTGTCACCGCACCATCGGCCAGTAACGCCTCCACAAAAAGGTTGCGATCTCCCCTGAGCGCCGCCTCCACCGTCAGACGAATGGCTGCCAGCTTACGCAGCACGATTGCCGCCAACGCATCCGAAAAATCCGGAACCTGCATCGGATAGAGGCCCGAGGCCGTGGCGACCGCCGGAATCTCCAGGACAGCCTCTGGTGGCAGGTTGGGCACCGTGCCACGGTTGGGCACGTTGACCGCGAAGATCTCACGGCGATCAAAACGCAGACTGCGCAAGATACTGAGCAGTTGCTCGTGCTCGCCAGCGGCGTGCTCGAAGATCCAGTCATCAAGGGGTTCCTCGCCCAGCGCCTGGGCGCGCATATGCGCATAGATGCGGTCGCCGCCGGCGATGGTCTCCTCGAAGGAGTAGGCATCCACGCCCAGCGTCTTGCCGTAATATGCCCCGCCGGGGAAGCGCTCCGGGAAGAACTCGGTGACGTGGCGATCGTTGGCAGAGGGATACGCGCCGTACGCCTCGAAGAGCGACCAGGAGAAGGGATTGTCAGCAATGAAGGAATCCGGACACACCGCATTCAGTTTCTCGCGCACCACCGGCCACATATCACGGCCCTGCCATCTGAGATCGTGGATGAAGGTGAGGTGGTTGAGCCCCGCGAAGCGCGTCGTCGAGGCCCCAACCGGCGCCCCCACGAGCCCCATCAGCTGGCGGCTGACATTGAAGGTGCCATGACAAAGCCCCACCACGGCACACGAGGTCGCCTGGCGGATAGCCCAGCAATTGGCCGTCATCGGGTTGCTGTAGTTGAAGAACCACGCCCGGGGGCACAGTTCGCCGACATCCTGCGCAATCGCCACCAGAGCTGGGATCATGCGCATCGCCCGCGAGATCCCTCCGGGCATCGCCGTATCGCCGACAGGCTGGACCACGCCATAGGTGCGCGGGATGAAGACATCGGCTTCCCACGCGCGGCGTCCACCCACGCCGATCGTCGTCACCACCACGTCGGCATCCGGCAGCAGGTCGCGCCGATCCTCAGACGCCTGAATCGTGATGTCGGTCTCGGTCGCCTCCACCATGCGCCGGCAGAGCCCATCAGCCGTCTCCAACGCCTCGGGGTCGATGTCGCACAGTCCCAATTCCCACGGGCCCAGCGCCGTGTCGCGGATCATATCCGCGACCAGCCCTTTAGTAAACATAGCGCTGCCCGCACCGATCAAAACGAGTTTGGTCCTAGTGTCGCTCATCGCATATCCGCTCCTGCAACCTTCACTGTCCTCAGCCGGCCGCAGTCCGCGTTCTGCGCCGCTCGCCTACACCTCCGGCGACTCCGACAAGAGCCGCACTGGGGTGCGGAGATCCCAGAGCAGTCCGCATTCTACGCCGCCCACCCTAGACCTCCGGCCACTCCGAAGAGAGCCGCACTGGGGTGCGGCGATCCCAGAGCAGTCCCCGTTCTGCGCCGCCCGCCCACACCTCCGGCCACTCTGAAGAGAGCCGCACTGGGGTGCGGCGATCCCATGGCAGTCCGCATTCTGCGCCGCTCGCCTACACCCCGGCCACTCCGAAGAGAGCCGCACTGGGGTGCGGCGATCCCATGGCAGTCCCCGGTCTGCGCCGCCAGACCGCTAGTCCGGCGAGACGCCCTGCGCCCGCAGAATGGCCTGCACCTCACGCACGTCCACCTGCCGCGGCGTGATCGCGTGCTGAACGCACAGCGCCGCCGCAACGCCGACAGCCTGGCCCATCAACACACAGATCGGCATCACGCGGAAATTGGAATGCGCTTTGTGGGTCCCTGAGATGCTGCGGCCTGACAGATACAGATTCTCGACTTGCCTCGGCACAAAACAACCATAGGGAATGGTGTAATGCTTGGGTTGGCTGAAGTGCACCTGCGCACCGGTCTCATCCAGGCCACTACCCGTCAGGTTGTGCACGTCGAAGTTGAAGTGAACCTTGGGCACGACCCAATCCTCGAAAACACGCGCGGTGAGGACATCCTCTTCAGTGATGGTGGTCTCACCCTCGAAGTGCCGTGTCTCGCGCACGCCGATCTGCGAGGCGGAGCTGATGACGTAACACTGCTCAAAGCCCGTGACATAGGTGCGCAAGAAGTCCACGATGGCGGGAATCTGGCGGCGACACTCGTGGTCAGCGCGGGTCAGATCCTCGGCTATCGTACCATCCACGTTGATGCTGTTGGTCATATTGCATGTCACCACACCGGGCAGCGTCGAGCGGTAAATCAGAAGATGTCCCGCCGGGAAGGGCAGATGCCGTTTGGCCAGCGACTGGATATCACCTTGGGGCGTATCGTAGGTCTCCTCGAAGCCGCCGACGAAGCGTACCACACGGTCGGTATCCACGCCCGCCACTTTGAACATCAGGGTCATCGGCTGCATCTTGCCGTCGCCCTCCCTCCCCTTGGCATAGGGCACACCGGCCTTAGCTGCGATGTCGCCATCGCCGGTGGCGTCCACGACGACCTTGGCCATGATCGCCTCACGCCCGGACTTGCTCTCGGTGATGATGCCCTTGATGACATTGTCCTCGACAATGGCCTCGCTGGCTAAGGTGTATAGCTGCCACTGCACACCCGCCTCACTGAGCATATCGAGCAGCACGAGTTTCAGCGTCTCGGGATTGATCAGATGAGGCTCCTCGCCCTCCTGGGCCCTGCGAAGGATCTCACCATAGATGCCGATGTGCTCAGTGCGCCCGGTCCAGTGGCTCATCAGCCCGGTGGTAGCGACACCTCCCACGGCTCCGCTCTGCTCGATGAGCAACACGCGTGCGTGCGTGCGCGCACCCTGTCGCGCAGCAGCCACCGCTGCGCCCACACCGGCCGGCCCGCCCCCCACCACAAGCACATCGACGTCGTGCTTGATCGGGAGTGTCCTAGCCGACTCTGTATAGGTGTCCAAATCAGTCCTCCTTGGCGAATGTGCCCGGAAGGCCCCAAAGCCTGATCGAGATTGGGGATAGGCTTTGGGGCCGCAGACAGCGAGCTCGTGCAAAGCTACTTGACCTCGACGCAACCGGTCTCCGCCATCACTTTGCGCAGCGCAGTCGCGGCTGTGCGCATCCCATCGGCGCCGCTGAAGCCGGTGCTGTGGCCGGCGATCTTGAGATGGGGCTCGAGCGCGACCACACCCTGGTAGCCGCTCTCCTTGAGCTTGGTCAATAGCAGCGGCAGCTGGCCATCACCCTCACCCGCCGGCACGACGTGCCCATCGCTCAGCACAGCGTCCTTGATATGGACGTAAGCGATCAGATCGCTCACCATCGGCCAACCGCGCTCCACAACACGCTCCTCGTGCACCTGGATGAAGTTGGCGGAGTCCCATAGAAAGCGGAAGTTCGGGCTGTCGATAGCTCTCACCACGGTCTCGCAGCGGGCGAGCGTGTCGGTGACGATCCCCTTCTCGTTCTCCAGCAGCAGCATGAATCCGTTCTGTTCCGCCATGTCGGCGAGCTTGCTAAGACG
>JAGHDT010000079.1 GCA_021159805.1 Anaerolineae bacterium | reverse complement strand
GGAAGTAGACCTCACAGATGGACCATTCGCGATCGCCATCGAACCCGCCGACGTAGAAGATGCGATCGGTTAGCGCCGCAGCGGCGCCGAATCCTCGGGCCTGCTGGGGGGGAACCAACTCGCGCCATACGTCATCTGCCGGCGTATAGACGAGCGTGAGCGCCCGGTAGGCCTGACCATCCCACCCGCCAAAGAGGTAGATCTGATCCTCGTACGCCGCGATAGCGTAGGCACAAAGCGGCGTCGGCATGGGGGCGGCTCTTGACCACGTGTCTTGTTCTGGCGCATAGCTGTCCGTGGTGTTGCTGGGCACCAAGTTCTCATCACACCCGCCCGGAACCCAGATGCGATCACCGAGAGCTACGGCTCCGGCGTCAGCCAGCGCCACCGGCCGGGATTGGCCCTGTCCCCACGTATCTGACGCGATGTCGTAGATGTCCACCCGTCCGCTGGGGCCATCATCTGCCATACCCCCGATGGCATAGATCTTGCCGGCGTGGGCCAGCGTGCCCATGGCGGCACGTCGTACGGGAAGCGGTGCCAGCTCTTGCCAACTATCCCCGGCGGCGTGTGCTAAAAGGTTGGGCGCCGGATCGTTGGTACCGAATATGTCGCCGGGTCCGGCAGAAGCAGCCGGTGCAGAGTACCGTTGTGGCAGCAAGAAGATGATCAACACCAGACCCAGCCCACAGGCCAGGGTAGCCCAGCGCTGCCATGGCCATTGGGGCCACCAAGTGCGGTCAGCTGCCGTGGCTGCGGCGGGCGATTGGATGCCCGGTTCCGCTTCGTGCGTCGCGGGTGGCGCTTCTTCTGAGCCACCCGGCAGAACGATCCAGCCTTGCTGCACGGCCAGCATTGAGAGTTCGGTACGTGAGGCCACACCAGTCTTGGTGAAGATGTTGCGGAGGTGCACCTTCACGGTGTTATGACTGAGATAGAGCCGCGCAGCTACTTCTCGGTTGGTGAGGCCTTGGGCGACGAGTCCTGTGATTTCAAGCTCGCGCTCGCTCAGTGGTCCGCCGTACTCAGCTGCCAACTATAGCCTCCGGCTTGGGGAATCGAACCGCTTCCTTCCCGGCCAGTTTGGCCTCGATGCGATCCGCGATAATCTCTAGGTGTTCCGGATAGCGAACAAAGTCCAGGTTATCGCCGGGAACGGTCAAGACGGGACAGAGATCGAAGCGGCTCATCCAGTCGTCGTAGTAGCGCCCCAGTAGTGTAAGGTAGTCTTTGCTGATGGCTGACTCTATGTCTCGTCCCCGCTTGGTGATGTGGTCGCAGAGAGTCGGCACAGTGGCCTCTATGTAGACCAGCAGATGGGGCCGGGGAAGCTTGCTGATGACCAGTTCGGAGAGCGCTTGGTAGGCCCGGTAGTCTCGATCGGTCATGTTGCCGAGCTCGTGCAAGGCTCTGGCAAAGATGTGTGCATCTTCGTAGACGCTTCGGTCAACAATGGCTGACGCCGGCATAGCGTAGAGCGCCTCATGCTGTCTCGCTCGGTGTCCCAGGAAGAAGACCTGGAGGTGAAAGCTCCAAGCACGCATGTCGGTGTAGAAATCGGAAAGGTAGGGGTTATCATCAACTGACTCGTAAGCAACGTGCCACCCCAATCGCCTGCCCAGACGTTCCGCGAGCGATGTCTTTCCCGCGCCTATGTTGCCAGCCACGAGGATCAGGTGCTTAGTCATTGAGTTTCCTTTGGGTCATTCGGTTTCGTTGTCATGGTTCAAGGAAGCGCAAGTACATCACACGTTCTGTGTCGGCACGGACGAGAGCTTCTTCACTCAGCCGAAGGCCGGCGACCCACATAATGCGGTTGTCGGCAACCACCAACGGTAGCCGGTCGCGCCACCGGCGAGGGATCTTGATGTTGATCAAGAAGTCGCTTAGACGGACTTCAGATCCTTGCATGCCCTGTGGGCGGAAGCGATCTCCGGCCTGTCGGGTGCGGAGCAACGGTGTCTTGCACAGGGCACCGGCATCGAGCCAGGCAACAAGAGGGTTCGGATTCTCTTTGATCACCTCGAGGTCCCAGTGCGTGACCTCCTTGGCCTGAACTGCCCATCCGCTGCGCAAGGGTGTCGTCCCAGGAATTGAGATGCGGAACTCATTATCCACATCCAGCCACGGCCGTTCGGATGGCAGATGCAGTGCATCAGCTGCAGCGATGGTCAGGGTCGTATAGCCCACCGTCAGAGCCAGTCTGTGGGGCAGCACCGCTTGTGCTCCGGTCTGACCTCGCTGGGCGACATCGACCGCGTGCTCAATATGATCGAAATCAACGTCGCGCAGCGTCCGTCGAAGCCAGTAGGCCGCACGGCGAACGATGGCCCTCTGGATGGCGAGGGGTTGTTCGCGCCAGCGGGCCAGATTGTAGACCAAGGCGTCAGGATAGGAGGTCACCAGCAAGGTATCCTGTGCCACACTGACGAACTCCTGCTGTAGCTTGTAGTCTGCCCGCACGACCTCAGCCAGATTCTGGAGTCGTTCGGAGATCTGGGGGTTGATCTGGCCAAGATACGGGAGAACCTCGTGCCGAAGCTTGTTGCGGAAGTACGTCGTGTCCAGGTTGGAGTGATCGAATCTTGTTTCCAGACTGTGCTCTTTGCAGTATGCTTCGATGTCAGCGCGCGGCGTCGCCAGTAAGGGCCGGATAATCGTCAGATCTGTGGGCGGTTTTGATGAGCCCTGCAGCAACCGGTAATCCCTCAGCCGGGTGCTTGGCAGCATACCTCGCAGCCCGGCAGGGCCGGCCCCCCTCAACAGGTGCATCAGCACGGTTTCTGCTTGGTCGTCGGCGTTGTGACCAACAGCAATATGAGTCGCACCGATCTGTTGTGCGATGCGACTGAGAAAACCGTACCGCGTGCGCCGGGCTGCTTCTTCGAGCGCCAGCTTCTCACGGGAAGCGATGGCAGGGACGTCAATGGTGTCACTCGTGAACGGCAGTCCCCACCTAGCGGCCAGGTCCTGTACAAACGCTTGATCGTCGTCGGCATCTTGGCCCCGAATCCGGTGGTTCAGATGCGCGGCGTGCAGGCTGAGCTCATAGGGGCCGGCCAGGCGTTGCAGTAGATGCAGCAGGGTGACGGAATCCGGGCCGCCGGATGTGCCCACGACAATACTTGAACCAGGTTCGAAAAGCTGGTGTCGGCTGATATAGCGATCTACCTCGCGAAAGAGATTCATAGCTGCTTGCGTTTGCGCTGCCTCAACGGCTGCTCCGACTTGATGATGTGCTAGAGGTTGGTGGTGGTGCCGCAGTACTCGCAAGTGACTTGCAGCATTCCCTTGAAGATGGGCGGTAGCGGTGCATTGCAGTTGGGGCAGATGGTCGGCAACTCCTCCTCGGGTTCTTCACTTTCTTGTTCGAGTTGTGCCGATAGTTGTTCATCAGGTGGAGGCGCGCCGAATCGATCGCCGTCGATCTGACCGCTTTTCGCCCGGCGAATCAGACCTCGCCAGGTATCGTTGTCCGCGCCCTGGAGTTGCAGTGTAATGTCGCCGGGAGTCTCGCGGGTGCGTTCACTGAAACGGATTGTGAGCATTTCTTTGTGCTTCAGAAAAGACTTCTGGTCCTCGGCTTCGAGTTCTTCCACCGCGCCGATCGGGGATTCCCATAACTTCTCCTGGATCAGTTCCTTCTTGGTTGTGATAAAGAGGACTTTCTTCTTGGCGATTTCCTGCCGCTGCTCGAAGATCAGGCGAGCATCCGTCAGGAACAAGAAACCCTCCGGCTCCTGCTGATCGCTGACCCAGATGGATCGGCAGGCTGCGATGGCGTGCTCGTCCGGGAATAGATCGAAGCTCGACGCGTCGAGTGCATCCAGGACGAATTGGGCCTCATTGATCTCTTGCTGCAATGCGTCTGCCTGCTGTGTGGTTGCGTCGAAGGTCTGCCGAACGCGGGCCTCAGCGCTTCTGGCATTGCTTTCCAGAGCTCGGATACGGCTTTCGGCTGTAGAGATCAGACCCGCATTTCTAGCTGCCCTCTGCAGAAGCGTGTCGATGTCGCTCGCGCCACGCTGAAGCGTTCGTTGTTCGTCTTGCAGCAAGCGGGTTGCCTGACTTCGTTGTTGTGGCCATCGATCGTTGAGCGATCCTACCTGCGTTTCCCAATCCCTCCCGAATCGGTAACCGCGCGCCCGCACGTCAGCCAGTTTCTGCGACAAGCTGTCCAGATCGCCCGTGACATCATCGAGGACATCGAACAGGGATGCAAGGGCTAGGGTGCCGGCCACACGTTGCCAGCTCATCTGCACGGCAGAGAGTCGCTGTGCCTGCGCATCCGTAGCAGTTGACCCTGTGCGGCGGGGTGAGGTTGAGCTGCTCCTGCTGATATTCCGGCTGTTTCCTGAACTGGATCTTGACCCGGATACGCTTGACGAGAGCGTCCGGTTGGATCGGGATGATGAGGACGATTTCGATCGGGATGATTTGCTCTTACTGGATCTGGCGGACGATGTGCTGCGCTTGCTGGCCATGGGTTACCTCCGTTTGGATTGGCAATCAGTCTGCGCTCAGCGTAGCGCGCAGGTAGGCTTCCATAAAAGGGTCTAGTTCGCCATCTAGTACCGCTTGCACATTGCCGGTCTCATGGTCTGTGCGGTGGTCCTTCACCATCTGATAGGGATGCAAAATGTAGGAGCGGATCTGGTTTCCCCACCTCGCGTCCACATGCTCTCCTTTGAGATCGTTGATTTGCTTGCGGTGTTCCTCTTCCTGCCGCTGCATCAGTCGAGCACGCAGGATTCGCAGCGCAGTTTCGCGGTTCTGTCCTTGAGATCGCTCATCTTGGCAAGCAACGACGAGGCCCGTTGGCATGTGAGTGACACGAACGGCCGTATCGTTCTTCTGCATATGCTGCCCGCCGGCTGATGAGGCGCGGTAAGTATCGATCTGCAGATCCTTGGTGTCGATCGTGATCTCGGCTTCCTTTTCTAGATCAGGCCAGACTTCCGCAAGGGCGAAAGAAGTGTGGCGGCGATGTGCTGCATCAAACGGTGACAAGCGCACGAGTCGATGGACGCCTCGTTCTGACCTCAGGTATCCGTAGGCATACGCGCCAGCGATACCCACTGTAACGCTCTTGATCCCTGCGCCATCACCCTCCGTGGAAGCGAGAATCTTTGCTTTGAAGTTTCGCTTCTCTGCCCAGCGAAGGAACATCCGCAGCAGCATCTTGGTCCAGTCCTGAGAATCCGTACCGCCAGCGCCGGCGTAGAGCGCGAGAATCGCATTGCCCCGGTCGTAGGGGCCCGACAACATCAGCCTGAACTCGGCCTGGTCTAGCTCCGACCCCAAGTGGCTGGCCTCGTCCTCCAATTCTGGACCAAGATCATCATCACCCAGGCCCTCGAGCTCGATGGCGTCGGCCACGTGCTGCCGTAGTTGTGTCCAGTACTCGATATCCTCTTGCAGTGCTGAGAGTCGCTGCATCAGCTTCCGGGCGTTTTCCGGATTGTTCCAGAGAGCCGGATCAGCGCTCAATCTCTCCAGTTCCTCAAGTTCCGTCATCCGTGCAGATAAGTCAAAGACGACTCCAGATCGACTCAATCCGCGCAGCCAGTTGTTCCAGACGATTTGATAGTTCGCTCATTGTGATCCTCTCTGTGCTTCTGTCTCTTCTATCTCGGGCCGGCGTCTCAGCCATTGCCCAACAGACCGTCCACAAATGCCTGACGGTCAAATGGGGCGAAGTCCTCGATTCCCTCTCCTGTTCCTACAAAGCGAACCGGGAGATGTAATTGGTGGCCGATGGACAACACCATGCCCCCCTTGGAGCTGCCGTCCAGTTTGGCCAGGACGATGCCACTAACCTTTACAACCGCGAGGAATTGCTGGGCCTGAATTAGTCCATTTTGACCCGTGGCGGCGTCTAGCACGAGCAGCGTCTCGTGCGGAGCCCAGGCGATGCGTTTGGAGATGACCCGTTGGATCTTCTCCAGCTCTGCCATCAGATTGTGCTGCGTGTGCAGGCGCCCTGCTGTGTCAACGATCAGGACATCTGTCTTGTGAGCCTGCGCGTATTTCATAGCGTCAAAGGTTACCGCACTGGGGTCCCCTTGTTGTGGACCGGCAATCACCGGAACGCCAGCGCGCTGTCCCCAGACTTTGAGTTGGTCCATTGCTGCCGCACGGAATGTGTCCGCGGCAGCCAGAACCACTTTCTTGCCCTGTGACTTGAACTGATAGGCGAGTTTCCCGATACTCGTTGTCTTGCCCGATCCATTGACGCCTACGATCAGCACGACGACCAACGGCCAATCCAGGTTGAGTGGCTCAGCTTCGGGGAGTAAAGCCAAAATTCCCTGGCGCAGAATCCGCTGCAGGCCCTGGGTTCGGTAGATACCCTCTTTGTCAACTCTCTGCCGTAGTCGCTCCACAAGTGCAAGTGCAGTCTCGACGCCTGCGTCCCCTTGAATCAGAAGAGCTTCTATGTCTTCCCAGGTCTCTTCATCAATATCGCCAGCCCCAAGTAGACTGACGATCTGACCAAAGACGCTGGTGCGGGTTGTGCGTAGGCTTTCGAAGATGCCCTTCATCCGGTTGTTTCTCCTCGGTGGTGTCTCCTCTAGCTGTGACTCTGGCTGGGATTATAGCCGTAGCGTGTTGGACGGTCAAGAGAGACAGGAATTGTCCGGTCCAGGCCGATGCGATTGGGAGTAACCTTGCAGCGTATCGCGCGTATCTGCACGCCCACCTCTGCGGCAGCGCGCAGTGCATCTCCGAAGTCCGGATCGGTTCTGCCGTTGGGCGTGAAACACTTGGCATCGCTGCGCTGCACGACGAAGATGACCGAGGCTTGGTCTCCCTGGTGCACTGCGGAGATGAGTTCGTGAATATGCCGACGCCCTCGGCGGGTGGGGGCATCCGGGAACTTTGCCAGATGTCCTTCCACCAAGGTAACGGATTTGGCCTCTATCCACCGTTGCCGGTTGTCCTCGCCGAGTAGCAGAAAATCTAGACGGCTCGCGCCGAAATGTGCTTCGGGCCGGACTACTACGTCTCTGTCAATCCACGGTAGGCATCCGCCACGTAGGGCTTGAGCTAGCAGGGCATTGGGGAGATGCGCATTCAGGGAAACCAGTATCTCGCCATACTCGACTAGGACCAGATCATAGTCCGTTTTTCGATGCGGACGGTCGGCGCGTTTCAGCCACACTGTCCGGTTGGGAATCAGCAATTCCTCCAGCCGTCCTGGGTTTGCCAGATGCGCGGAAGTTACCTGGCGGCCGACGCGGACCTCGACACGGAATCGGTTCGATCTCGTGAGGAAGGTTCCCTCTACGAGCGTGCCCAGATCTACTCCGACTTCATTCAGGCTAACGCCTAACGTGGTGTTCACGAGCCAATTCTACTGAGACCTGTCTGCCCGTCAATCTGTAACGTAAGCGATATTGATCCTTAGTTGTGCTAGGATTTCAGCTGTGATAGAATGATGAATGATAGCAAGGGGTGGAATGGCATGCTCTGCCACAATACTAACCTGATATCAGTGTCATGGACTACTTCCCCCCGCTGATTCATACATCTGCACACTCCAGTCGCTGTTTTTGTTAAAAATCGGTTATAATGGAACTGGAGTGTGCAACTACCATTGGCTCTGAGGCCGGCTTCTTGCGGGGCTCGGGCCGTAGTCATCAGCGATCATGTCCTGGTTCAGCAAGGAGGCTCCTATGCGCGGGAACAGAAGTCTGGTCACTATTGCGTTGGTATTGATCGTCCTGGCTGTCGCGGCCGGCGCGGTCTACTTCTACCTCAATATGATGGCCCCCGGAAGTGGTTCGGACTCTGACCTGGAGGCGACTCCGGAACTTGAGCAGGTGGCCACGACTGAGATTGTCGTGGCCATACAGAACATTCCTCGCGGCATGCCGATCAGTGTTTCTGATAACGCGATCTCGCTGCAGGAGTGGCCGAACGCCAATTTGCCTTACGAGTACTATGCCTCCTTGGAGGAGGTCGACGGCAAGTTCGCCCGGATGGAGATTCCCCGTGGTATGCCGGTTATGCCCGATATGGTGGGGCGCCCAGGCGGCATGCTCGCGGTCAATGGCTCTGCAGCAGCCCTGTTTGAGCCGGAGGACAGAGTTGCCTATGCCATTCCCTTTGATACTCAGGGTGCTATCGGGTGGGCTGTGCAGCCAGGCGACCGTGTTGACGTGCTTGCCGCTTTGCATATCGAGCCCGTGTACACAGACTTCCTGGATGGTGGGGTGAAGCAGTTCACCTACCTTCTCAGTGGAGCGGAGGGCGAGGCTGCTCAGTCCAGTCCTTACGGTGATTTTGAACTCCTACCCAATGGTCAATGGGCAGCTATCTATCCCGTGGATTCCCAGCCCGCCGTGAATCCTGCGTTGCTCGTTCAGATGACAGTGCAGGACGCAGTGGTCTGGCATGTCGGGATATGGGAACAGGACGCTGAGGCCGGTGATGCATCAGGCCTGGAATCTGGTGTTGGGACCGATGGTGGTCTGGCACCCCTGGCGGGTGGGGCTGCGGCTGCGCCAACGCCTGTGCCCTTGCCCGACGAGGTCCGGGAGATTGAACTCGTCACGCTGTTGGTGACGCGCGAAGATGCTTTGGTGCTCAAGTACCTCCACGAAATGGGGGCAGATCTGGATCTGGTGCTGCGACCGGCCGGTGTGACGGGCACAGTGCTGCAGACTCAACCGATCTGGTTCCGTTACATTATGGATAAGTATCAGCTACCCGACTCGATGCCCGACGACGCTGTGGCCCCCGTGCAGGTTCATCCTCCTCTAGAGGTGCTCCCTGAACCGACTGAGGTACCGCAGGAGTAAGGGCAAGGAGAATAGGGTCAGGTATGCCGGATCGAATTAAAGTATTGATTGTAGACGATATCGCTGAGACGCGAGAGCAGTTGCGAAAACTGCTCTCGTTCGATCCTGATATCGACGTGGTGGCAATGGCGGCCTCGGGTGAGGAAGTCATCAGTATTGTTGCAGAAGCCTATCCGGACATCATCTTGATGGACGTCAACCTTCCTGGAATGGACGGCATTGCTGCCACCGGGAAGGTCATCGAGATTGTCCCATCGGTTCAGGTGATTATGCTTTCGGTTCAGGGCGAGACGGATTACCTTCGTCGCGCTATGATGGCCGGGGCACGTGATTATTTGACGAAACCGCCTGGCGCTGATGAGTTGATGGACGCAATTCATCGCGCTTTTAGGCTGAAACAGAAGATGGGCACTGGGATGTTGCGCCCTTTGTCCGAGCAGGGCGAGCAGCAGACGCGGGCCGCCGCTGCTGGGGCGATGGATGCCAAAGTCATCACGTTTTACAGTCCGAAAGGTGGAACGGGATGCACGACTCTGGCAGTGAACGTGGCGGTCGCTTTGCAGTCGATCTTGGGACCCGAGGCCCGGATCTGCTTGATAGATGCTAACTTGCAGTTCGGTGATGTGTCGATTTTCATGAAGCTGCAGCCGTCACGTACGCTGGCCGATTTGGTTCCCCATATTGGTGACCTGGATCCGGATCTACTTGAGACGATCCTGGTGACACATAGCTCGGGCGTAAAGGTCCTGGTAGCACCGACTTCACCGGAAGAGGCGGAGATGTTCCGGGAGTCCGGCACGGAGGAGAGTGGTGCCAACGTGACCTTTCGGTCCATACTTCAGTTTGCCCGTCCGCTCTTTGATTACGTTATTATCGATACGGCCCATCAAGTGGACGAGATTCTGCTAGCTGTGATGGACATAACGGACTTGCTGCTGGTCGTGACGCGCCCGGTGATTCCTGAGATTCGTGGCGCCCGGATGTACATAGAGTTGTTGCGAAAGCTTGATTACGATTTTGATAGAGTTGGTCTGGTCATCGACAGCGTGGACCGTAAGCGGATGGGTATTCAGCCGGAAGCGATTGAGCGTGCGATGATGCCGGCGCTTGCCCACGTGCCATTGGACGAGCGCACGGCACTGCGTGCTGCCAACCTAGGTGAACCGGTGATGGTCAAGGGTGCTCGGACTGCGCTGGGGCAGGGCATTCTGGAATTGGCCAATACGATTCACGAACGGGTTCACGTGGTAGCAGAGGAAGAGCAGCCGGAGGTCGAGACACTACGCCGCTCTGGTCTTGGCCGTCTGCTCTAGTCTCTGGCGTCGGATTAGCAGGGTTCAATGAGGTGAGGCATGTCGCTATTACGCAGGATTGAAAAGAAACCAGGAGGCTCTTCTGATCGACGCAAAAAGAGCCCGTCTTCTCCCCAGCCTGCGACTGCTTCGAGCCGCGCTGTGCAACGTCGCCCAGTGCCACAGGCTCGTGATGCCTATATGGATCTCAAGAACCGAGTCCAGAACCGGCTGATCGCGGAGTTGGATCCTGCGATGGACGTATCTCGGATGGATGAGGTGCGCGGCACGATCAAGGAAATGTACGATGCAATTCTCCAGGAGGAGAGCATCATTCTGGGGCGGCGGGAAAGGGACGCGCTCTTCGAGCAGATTGTGGCAGAGATCTTGGGCTTGGGGCCGCTTGAGCCGCTGTTGGCAGATGAATCCATAACTGAGATTATGGTCAACGGGCCCAAGAAGATCTTTATCGAGCGCGGCGGAAAACTTCAGCGTGTGAATGTTTCGTTTGAGTCAGATGAGCACTTGATGCGCATTATCGAGCGCATTGTGGCACCCCTGGGGCGACGCATTGACGAGAGCAGTCCTACTGTGGATGCCAGGCTCAAGGATGGCTCACGTGTAAATGCCGTCATCCCCCCAATTTCTTTGCAGGGCCCGATTCTGACCATCCGCAAGTTCTTCAAGAAGCCGCTGACAGTGGAAGATCTGATTCGCTTTGGCACGGTGACGGAGGAATCCGTTGAGTTCCTCAGGGCATGCGTTGTCGCGGCGATCAATGTGGTGATCTCGGGCGGTACCGGTACGGGGAAAACCACCTTTTTGAACGTCCTCTCGGGTTATATTCCGGCGGACGAACGTGTTATCACGATTGAGAATGCTGCGGAGTTACAGCTTCGGCAGGAACACGTCGTCACGCTGGAATCACGTCCCGCCAACGTTGAGGGTAAGGGTGAGATTGGTATTCGCGATCTGGTGATAAACTCACTGCGAATGCGCCCTGACCGGATTGTCGTCGGTGAGTGCCGTGGTGGTGAGGCCTTGGATATGTTGCAGGCTATGAACACTGGGCATGAGGGCAGTATGACGACGTTGCATGCGAACAACACGCGCGATGCGCTCTCCCGTCTGGAGACGATGGTGCTCATGTCCGGTATGGAGTTGCCTCACCGCGCCATCCGGCAGCAAGTGGCGGCCGCTGTTGATATGATCGTTCAGCTGTCGCGCATGCGAGACGGGTCTCGGCGTGTGGTCTCCATCACCGAGGTACAAGGTATGGAGGGCGACGTGATCACGATGGCTGATATTTTCAAGTTCGAGCAAGTTGGCTTTGAGGACAACAAGGTCATTGGCCGACTTCGTCCAACCGGGCTTCGCCCGAAGTTTATGGACCGTATTGAGCAGGCCGGTATCCGTCTGCCTCCGTCCATCTTCGGCGTTGCTCAGCGATTGCGTCACTGACCCGAGTCCGCATTATCAGCCAGTCCGGTGGCCCGAGTGGGCCTGGCTTGGAGGAGGTTGATCGGTATGGGTTTCATTATCTTAGTCGGCGCGATACTGCTAATTGCTGTCATCCTCTTGGTGTTTGGCTTATCCAGAGAACCCACTGGCCAGGCTCTGGTCGAAGAGCGGCTAGGAAACCAGGCGGTTGCCGTTTCCGATACTCCATCGGAGCAGCAGGGCGGACCTGGCTTTGTCAGCACCGTCGTTGACCGAGCTGTTGCAGGGCGCGGTTTTGCGGCTAACCTGTCAACACAACTGGCTCGGGCAAATCTCAAGTGGACGGTCGGTGAGTTTCTGGTTCTGACGATGCTTGCGTCGCTATCCCTTGGTTTGGCTGCGTTTGCCGTCAAGCGCTACGTTTTCATCCCTGTTGGTGTCATCGCGGGTTTTTTCCTTCCTCGGATCTATCTCGGCTCGCGCGAAAGCAAACGTCTCAAGGACTTCAACGACCTGCTAGGTGATTCGCTCAACCTGATGGTCAACTCCTTGCGTGCAGGTTACTCCACGATGCAGGCTCTGGAGGTAATCTCCAACGAAATGCCTCCCCCGATTTCGGAGGAGTATGGTCGGGTTGTTCTTGAACTCCAATTGGGTGTCTCATTTGATGTGGCTATGGCCAACTTGCTTCGGCGCATGCCCAGCCCTGATCTGGACTTGCTTATCACAGCGATGAGCGTCCAGCGTGAAGTCGGTGGTAACTTGGCTGAGGTCTTGGATGCGATCAGCTTTAGCATTCGCGAGCGTGTCCGGATCAAGGGAGAGATCAAGATCCTGACGTCACAGGGTCGCGCTACAGGCTTGTTGATTACGTTCCTGCCGGTTGTCCTGACCGGCGTGATCTCCCTGATCAATCCTGAGTTCATGGCCCCACTCTTCACTGATCCGTGTGGTTGGATGATGTTGGGCATCTCCGTTGTGATGATTGTGGTGGGATACATCGTGATCAAGAAGATTGTGAGCATAGAGGTCTGAGGAGGACACGATGGGGGGCGTACTGATCATTGTTGGGCTCCTAGCCGTTGTCGGCGTGGTTGTATTGATTGCGATGCGCAGCCGTGGTTCCACACAAAGCGTGGAAGACCGGCTCAATGAGCTGGCTGCTCTGGGGCAATCGGTGACGCTTGAGGAGTTGGAGCTGTCACAGCCGTTTGGCCAACGCGTGATTGTCCCGATGGTCGAAGCCTTGAGTGAGGTAGCACAGCGATTCACGCCGGCCAACACGCTTGAATCAACCCGACACAAGTTGGCGCTCGCCGGCATCGGACACAGGGTCAAGGCCGCGCAGTTCCTCGGCTATCGTGTGGGGGCGGCACTGCTACTGGGTGTGAGCTCCCTGCTGGTGGTCTTTGCTTCTGACATACCCTTTGGCCAGCGGTTGCTGATCATCGTCGTTGCCTTCATGATGGGATATCTTCTTCCCAGCATATGGCTGGGTTCCAAGATCTCGGCACGGCAGGAAGAGATCCTCAAAGCGCTCCCTGATGCTCTGGATCTCCTGACCATCTGTGTTGAGGCTGGCCTTGGGTTTGATGCCTCTATGCAGAAGGTGGCGGAGAAGTGGGACAATGAGCTGAGTCGGGCTTTTCAGCGCACCGTTCAGGAGATGCAGTTGGGTAAATTGCGTCGCGAGGCGCTGCGCAATATGGCTGCAAGCATGGATGTCGCCGACATGACGACGTTTGTCGCTGCGATTATCCAGGCTGATCAGCTGGGTGTCAGTATGGCCAAGGTGATGCGGATCCAGTCTGACACCATGCGTATGAAGCGGCGACAGCGCGCTGAGGAAAAGGCCCGCCAGGCACCGGTCAAGATGATGCTGCCACTGGTATTTCTGATCTTTCCGACAATCTTGATTGTGCTCTTGGGGCCGGCGATTCTGCTAATCAGGGATTCGGGTATGTTCGGCGGGTAGATACCCGCAAGCTGTTGTTCCGGCTCGCGATAGCCTCCTTGCACAGGATTGGTGTTGGGGTGAAGCGGACGACATCTGCTGTCAGGCGACTCTACCGTCTCTTGTTGGATCTGGTTCTCCCGCCCTGCTGCGTTGTCTGTGGCAAGGTTGAAGTCTGGCTTTGCGATGGTTGTGCAGAGCAGATCCCCTTTGCTGATGGCCCCGTATGCCCGCGCTGCGGTGATGCGTGGGATGGACCAGAGCTTTGTCCGCGTTGTCGTACCTCTCCGCTACGCGCCGCGCCGATTACGTCGGTGTTTCTGTTCCAGGATGCCATCCGTGAAGCCGTCCACGCGCTGAAGTATCGCGGTGGCGTCCAGGTTGTTGATCCCTTGTCAGGACGTATGGCTGAGGCTTGGCGTTGTTGGGGGCTCAGCAGCGATCTGCTTGTACCGGTGCCGCTCTTTAGCGACCGTGAAGCGCTTCGCGGCTACAATCAGTCGGCCTTGCTGGCACGAGCGCTCTCGACCCGAGTTGAAGTGCCGATAGATGAGACTATACTATTCAGGACAAGGGCGACAGCCTCTCAGACGCATCTGGGGAGACAGGAGCGCTGGGATAATGTGCGGGATGCCTTTGCATGCTCGAATGCGCGTGATCTATCCGGACTACGTATCACCTTGTTGGACGATGTGGCGACGACAGGCGCCACATTGGATGCTTGTGCTGTGGCGTTGATAGCCCAGGGGGCTAGAGACGTGAGCGCGTTCACGTTGGCACACGCTCTCTAGCCCCAATCCTAACACTAAGGAGGATTCACCTATGGAAATGCTACAGATCTACTCTCGGAACCTGGAGTTGACCGATCGCTTGCGTGATCACGTTGAAGACAAAACCTCCAAGCTCCAGCGGTACCTGCCGAACCTTGACAGCATCCGTGTTGATCTCTCCGAAAGCAATGCAAGGGATAGTTCTCGACGCATGGTTGCGCAGATCACCATTTACGTCCCCAAAGCGATTCTACGTGCTGAGGAACGGGCTGCCGATATCTTTGCGGCTGTTGACTTGGTGATGGACAAGATGTCTCGGCGTGTGGAGCGCTACAAGGGGCGACGTCGAACGATGCGCCGTGTCCCAGAGCCCGTTGCGTCGGCGGATGTCTCGGGCTTGGAGGACGATGAGCTGTTGCTGGAGGAGACGCCCAGCATTGCTAGGGTGAAGGAGTTTGAGGTTAGCTCGATTCTGTCCGGCGAAGCAGTTGAGCAGATGGAACTTCTCGGGCACCAATTCTTCCTGTTCGTCGACGCTGCTGATGGACGGCTCAGCGTGGTGTACCGGCGTGAGGATGGCGACTACGGCATCTTGAAACCGATGTACTAGACCTAACCAGGAATACAGTGAGGCGCCCCGAAAAGGGCGCCTTACTGCTCTTCAGCAAGTTCCTAGACTTCTGCAGATGGTAGAACGAGCGCGGATTCCAGAACCTCGCCCATAGTCTGGACAAAGGCCAATCTGACGCCATTCAGGACTTCTTTGGGGATGTCCTGCAGGTCCTTCTTATTGCGCGTAGGCAGTACGACAGTCTGCACGCCGGCCCGATGGGCGGCCAGTAGTTTCTCTTTGAGTCCACCGATGGCTAGGACTCGCCCCCGCAGTGTGATCTCCCCCGTCATCGCTACATCGCGGCGGACCGGCTGTCCCAAGAAGGCTGAAAAGAGTGCTGTGGCGATGGCGATGCCGCCGGATGGCCCGTCCTTGGGTATGCCGCCCTGCGGAAAATGAATGTGGATATCTGTCTTGTCAAGCTTCTCCGGGTTGATATTCCACGCTTCTGCCTGAGATCTCAGGTAGGTAAGTGCGGCTTGCGCGGACTCCTGCATCACATCCCCAAGGTGTCCTGTGAGCGTGAGGACCCCCTTGCCTGGCGTCAATGCTACCTCGACCGGGAGCAAATCCCCGCCGTTGGATGTCCATGCCAGGCCCATGGCGACACCCACAGTGTGGTGGGTCTCCAGATGCTCCTCCTGGAACCGCGGTGGCCCAAGATAGCGTGTCACTGCTTTCGTTGTGATCGTGTGGATGGGGCTCTTGCCCTCAGCTAGGCGACGGGTTGCCTTGCGGCAGATGCTTCCGATCTCCCGGTCCAGATTTCGAACCCCGGCCTCATAGGTGTATTGGCGTATCAGCGTGTGCACGGTCTTGGTCGGGAAGGTGGGGGGGGGTGAGCAGAGAGACCGCTTTGCTCGATCTGGCGAGGAATAAGGAAGCGCCGGGCGATCTCGACTTTCTCAAGCTCAGCATAGCCGGGGAACTCGATAACTTCCATCCGGTCTTCCAGCGCCGGTGGCATCGTGTTCAGGACGTTTGCCGTAGCGATGAATAGCACTTTGGATGGATCATACGGTATCTCAATGTAGTGGTCGGAGAAGGCGTTGTTCTGCTCAGGATCCAATACCTCCAGCAGCGCAGAAGATGGATCCCCGCGGAAATCCATCCCCATTTTGTCCGCTTCATCGAGCATAAAGACCGGATTCACGGTTCCGGCGCGGCCAATCGTCTGCAGGATCCGCCCAGGCATCGCCCCGATATGCGTGCGCCGATGTCCCCGGATTTCCGCTTCGTCACGGGCGCCGCCCAGTGAGATGCGGACGAACTCACGGCCTGACGTATCCGCGATGGAACGTCCGAGCGATGT
>JAGHDT010000332.1 GCA_021159805.1 Anaerolineae bacterium | reverse complement strand
GTGGCTATCTGACGACGCAGAAACTGGATAAGTGCGTTTTCTGCGGCAGTCAGTTTTCCGAGATCCCAGACGCAGTCGAAGCGCTGGTGACTCAGGTTGTCGACAAGGGCGGCACCGTCGAGGTCATAGATGATGAGACGTTGGCAGACGTGCGGATCGGAGCTCTGCTCCGGTACTGACATTGTGGTAGGCTGACAGCGACGTTAGCTGTGGCTTTTCCTCGATACCGGCTACTGACGAAACCATCCCCCCAGGTGACCCTGGGGGGATCTTGCTTCCAGCTCTTAGGGGGACGATCAACGTGAGTCAATGGAACAATGAGCCCACCGATATGCGCAAGGTCCGGCGACGGCAGGAGCGATTGCTGGTGATTGCCGTAGTCGTCGTGCTGCTGGTCGTGGGCGGTCTCACTATCGGCATCGTCTATGGGTGGCAAGCTATCGTGACCGGCCTCCTCTGTCTGGTTCCGGGTGCTGCCGGACTGGTTCTGATCTGGCTGGTTCTGCGGTTGATCGAGGGTGTGCTCAACCGTTGGGACTAGCGATGGAGAGCTACTCCTGGCGGTGTCTCTCGACGAATCGCCCGATCCGCTCGAGGGCAATCTCAATCTTGTCGTAGGCTGTCGCATAAGCCATACGGACGAAGCCTGCGCCTGATGGACCAAAGGCACTTCCAGGGATCACGGCAACCTGTTCCTCTTGGAGCAGCTTCTCGGCAAACTCGGTGTCGTCCATGCCTGTGCTCTTGATGCATGGGAAGGCGTAGAAGGCACCCTTGGGCTCTGTGCATGTCAGCCCCAGCTCGTTGAGGCCGCCAACAATGAGCCGGCGACGGCGGTCGTATTCGGCACGCATTGCCTCTACAAAGGATTCGCCCACTTCCAGCGCCTTCAGGGCCGCCCACTGCGAAGATGTCGGGGCCGACATGATCAGATATTGGTGGAGCTTGCGCATCTCTGCCACAAGCTCGGCGGGGCCGGCGAGATATCCGACGCGCCATCCCGTCATAGCATAGTCCTTGGAGAAACCCTGCAGGACAATCGTGCGTTCCCGCATTCCCGGCAGGCCGGCGAAGCAGATGTGGGTCATTCCGTAGACCAGACGATCGTAGATCTCGTCGGAGATCACGACTAGATCGTGCTTGGCAGCGACTTCGGCGATGGCGGCGAGCCGTTCCCGGTCGATGACCGCGCCGGTGGGGTTGTTGGGCGATGCCAGCAGCAACGCTTTGGTGCGTTCCGTGATAGCGGCCTCGATCGCTTCCGCAGTGACCTGGAACTCCGTGTCGGGCGTCGTCGGGACCGTCACCGGTCTGGCGCCGACCATTTTGGCGATCGCATCGTAGGCCACGAAACATGGCTCGGCGAAAATGACCTCGTCGCCGGGATCGAGGGTGGCTGCCATCGCGAGATAGAGGGCCTCTGAGACGCCGACGGTGACCAGGATCTCCATCTCGGGATCGTAGGCGACATTGTAGAGCTTGGCCATATGCAGATTGAGAGCTTCGCGCAGTTCGATCAGCCCGGAGTTCGACGTGTAGTGGGTTTCGCCGGCCTGTAGCGGGGTCACGCCTGCAGCCACGACAGGCTGAGGGGTATCAAAGTCGGGCTCGCCGATCCCCAGACTGATGACGTCTTTCATGGTTGCGACAATATCAAAGAACTTCCGGATGCCGGAGGGGGGAATGTCAAGAGCGCGTCTTGAGGCAAAGCGTTTGGAATCCATGGTCAAGCTACTCCTTGTAACAGATGACGTCTGATGTGGAGGAATCCCCGATATTAGTTTGGTGGAATTGCCCCTTCAGTTTGGCCCACCGTCCCACGATGGATCGCCTTAGCATCACGGCCTCCAGTTCGGCGCCCTCATCAACGATGGTGTCACGCAGGATGCTGTCGCGGATGACGGCGTCTTTTCCGATTGAAACGTTCGGTCCAATCACGGACTGCTCGATCATGGCTTGTGGGTGAACGAAGACCGGCGGGATCACGACTACACCGGGGCGTGGGACCATATAGCTGTTGTCGTGGCCCTGTTCGAGCAGGTATCGTTGCGCCTCAAAGGTAGTCTCCGGCTTACCGGCGTCCTGCCATACGCCGACGGGGCGCGTGCGGAAGTTCGCCCCTTGTTCAATCATCAGCGTGACCGTGTCGGCGAGGTAGTACTCGCCGCGTGTCTGGATCCGGCGTTCCATTAACTCCTCGCATGCCCTGGCCAACCAGGCGCCGTCCCGGAAGTAGTAGAGCCCTATCAGCACCGTCTTGTTCTCGACGGATGTGGGTTTCTCAATAAGTTTGGTGGCACGTCCGGATGCATCGGTCTCGACAACCCCAAAGCGGCGGGGGTCCTCGGTTTCTTTGGTGAAGATCATGCCGTCCACACCCGGTTGGTCCAGATCTGAGAAGTCGACGTCATTAAAAAGGGTGTCGACGAACATCAAGAAGAGAGGTCCCTCAAGGCGTTCCCGGGCCAGCCAGATAGCGTGAGCCTGTCCCAGCATCTCGTCCTGCGTGATGAAGGTCGTGGGGATGTCGTACTGCTGCTTCATAAAGGTTTCGATTTGATCTCCCAGCCATCCGATGATGAACACATACTCATCGATTGGGAGATCTCGGAATCGATCAAGGACATGATCCAGCATAGGCTTTCCCGCTACGGGCAGCAGGGGCTTGGGTCGCGTCCAGGTGTGGGGGCGCATACGGGTCCCGAGACCTGCCATAGGGATAACGAGTTTCATGGGTGTCCTCTCTTCACGTTGAGCGACATCGCTGCTGAAGTGGTGAGGCGTTTGAATGATGATTATAGCAAATAGCCACTGTGCAGCAAGCAGGAACGCCAGCAGGGCGTACGCATGTCAACAAGCGTCTTGTACAGACGTGGCATCGCCACGTCTTCTTCGGACTCCAACCTTCTCCATCACACCGGTCTCCACGCACAGAAGCCATTTCGTACAGACAACCCACCGGGTCGTCTTCTTCGGGTTGCACCCTTGTCGACCGCGCCTGTGTCTGCGCGGACCGGACGCCACAATGCCCAGGAGTTCGCGGACCCTAGGGTTCGCTGAGGCATCTCAATCCGGAGAGGCAGGCGCGGGCCCAAGTCGGGCATGCTACGGGAGCAGCAACGTACAGCCTGGTGATATGACCGCAGCTTCTATCTCAGAAACTCGCCCCCGAACTAAGACAGGCCCCTGTGCGGGCGTATGTGTTGTAAAACAGTGATTCTGTGACACAATGGATGTGGTCTGGACTGACTATAGCTAACTGGAGATCGATTGTGATACCCTTCGGACTCAGCGCGGATGTACTTCTCGGGCGACTGCTGGTAATCTTCTTGGGCATTCCTATCCACGAGTGGGCACATGGTTGGGTGGCCCATCTGCTGGGCGATGAGACACCTAGGCTACAGGGACGGCTTTCGCTGAACCCTTTTGTACACCTCGATCCTGTCGGCTCTATTATGATCCTGCTCACCGGCTTCGGTTGGGGGCGTGCCGCGCGGGTAAATCCCTACCGGATGACCAGGGTGAAGAATCCTCGCACGGGGATGGCGCTCACCGCTTTGGCTGGCCCGCTCTCGAACATCGTCCAGGCGATGATCCTGGCTATTCCGTTCCGTCTTGGCTTGCTGGGATACCTGGGACAGACCGAAGCTCATCGGCTGGCGCAGGTGTTGTTTGCTGCCATCTCCGTGAATATCGGCCTCGCGGCCTTTAACCTGCTGCCCATCCCGCCTCTGGACGGCTCGCGGATATTGACCGGTATTGCCCCGCCCCGGGTCGGTGATTTCATCGAGAGCCTGGAGCCCTATGCGTCGTTCATTTTGATCATCGTTCTCTTCTTCTTGCCGCAGATAGGCATTGATATCGTCGGGTTGATGGTCGTTCCACTGCAGAGATTTCTCTTTCAGGTGCTGCTGGCTTGGTGAGATGGTCTCGCGTTCGGCACCGCGTTTCGCAGTTCGCACGAACTTTCAGCGGGGCGCTACATCCGGTCGACATGGCCTATGCCGGGGCGAGGTTGGGGGCGGACTTGCAGGGCGCGGATCTCCTGGCGCTCTTTGCCAGTATGCCTCGCGCTGAGCAGCACCACGGTGTGCATGTCTGCCGCGTGCTGGAGCAACGGGGATTCAGCGATCGCGATCTTCTTGCAGCTGCGCTGTTGCACGATGTGGGTAAGATGGTCGCCCCGCTGCGTTTGTGGGAGCGTGTGTCCGTGGTGTTGGCGGAGCGATTTGCTCCGCGGCTAGCTGCAGAATGGGCGGATGTCCCTGCCGGTGAGCGCGTGCCGGTCGGCGTGCGCCGCGGATTCGTGGTGAGCCGTCACCATTCGGCCTGGGGCGCCCATCTGGCCGCACAGGCGGGCGCATCACCTCGCACAGTGGCCTGGATTCGGCAGCATCACGATCCTGACGTTGCGGGCGATCCGCTGCTCTTGGCGTTGCAGGATGCAGACGAGGCGTAGAGCTCGCTATTTCACGGGGACGGAAGGATAGGGGATGCCTTCTTCGGGTCAGTGTATCACAGTTATCGGCACCGATTGTTTCGGTGCCTCCATAGAAGTGGCGATACGGCGCTCCAAGGATGCCGAGCGCCTGGAGGTCGTGGGGCACGATCGCGACCATGGAATTGCGTGTCAGGCAACAAAGCTCGGTGCCTTCGATGACGTCTCCTTCAACCTGGATTTGGCGTTGCGGGGGGCTCAGTCGGTCGCCTTGGCGGTTCCTCTCGCCGCGCTGCGACAGGCTGGGGAGGATGTGGGCCGGTCGGCCAGGTGATTGTGGTCGCATGAGTCGTCCTCGTCGTATCCTGATGATCGCACCGACGTCCTTCTTCCTGGACTACGGCTGTCACGTCCGCATTCTTGAGGAGGCCCGCGCGCTAATCGCGCGCGGAGAGCAGGTGCGGATTGTCACCTATTATCTCGGCCGTGACTGGCCGGGCATCGATATTGTCCGCTCGCGGCCGACGCCCTGGCGTGCCGACTACGAGGTGGGCTCCTCCCGCCACAAGATTGCCTTTGACGCGCTGTTGGCGTGGCGTGTGCTGCAAGAGGTCGTGCGCTGGCGTCCGGACGTGATTCACGGGCACTTGCACGAGGGCGCTCTCATCGGCAGCGTTGCCGGTCGGCTGATTGGTGTGCCGGTCGTTTTCGATTTCCAGGGCAGCATGACCGGCGAGATGTTGGACCATGGCTTTGTCAGGAAAAACACGTTGGCCTACTACTGGTGGCGACGTCTTGAGGAGCGAATTACCGAGATGCCTGACGCTATTCTGACCAGTACGACCCACAGTACTGAAGTATTGGCACACGGGTTCGGTCGTACCGATGGCGTCTACGCGCTGCCTGATAGCGTGAATCTGGATCTCTTCTGTCCGACGTGCATCCTTCCTGAGGAGCGCAGCGCTCGCCTCCGGGCGCTGGGGATACCGCCGGAACGCCAGGTCATTGTCTATCTGGGGCTGCTGGCTGACTACCAGGGTGTGCCACAGCTGCTGGCGTCGTTGGCAGCGCTGCGCGGCCGCAACTACCCCGTGTCATCCCTGGTCATGGGATTTCCGGGAATGGATGACTACCGGGAACGTGCCTACAGGCTGGGCCTGACGTCCCAGGATGTGGTGTTCACCGGGAAAATCCCCTACGATCAAGCGCCCGAATACCTGGCGCTTGGGAATATCTCGATTGCCCCGAAACTCTCCGAAACCGAGGGCAGTGGCAAGATTCTGAACTATATGGCTATGGCGCTGCCGGTTGTGGCCTATGACACGCAGGTAACCCGGGAATATCTGGGATCTCTCGGCGTGTATGCGTCGCCGTTGGGTGACGTGCCCTCTCTGACGCAAGCCCTTGCCTCTTTGCTGGACGATCCGGAGGCATCTCGGGCCCTGGGCGTGCGGCTTCGCGAGCGCGCAGGCCAGTACTTCTCCTGGGACCGCACAGGTCTCCAGCTCAATCGTGTTTATGATACCCTCACCCGCAGCTGTCGGTAGAAGTCGATGTATGCTCAGGTATTGGTCTTTCGTCCGATCCGACTCCTACACTCCCCGCTCCTTGACTATCGCGTCCCCGAGTCGCTGATCTCGGTCCTCCGCCCGGGCGTGTTGGTGGTTGTCCCCCTGCGTACCCAAGTGTTGCCGGGGCTTGTGATGGGCTTGTCCGATACACCGTCAGTGCCCAAGACGCGTGATATCATGCGGGCGCTAGATCCCGAGCCGGTGCTGGGGCAACAGCTTCTTGAGTTGGCTCGTTGGATGTCCCGTGAGACGCTGGCGCCGTTGCACCGGTGTGTCCAAGTGATGTTGCCGCCGGGGATGCGTCCCAAGGCCTTCCTGCGTCTGGTGCCCCGTGTTGACCATGTTCCGCCGGAGCTGCCTCGCCCTGCAGCGGCTTTGCTGCAGTTGCTGGTCGACCGCGGCACGCTGCGCGACGATCAGGCGCGTACCGCGCTGAGAAACGTCGACGTGCGACGCGCGCGGCAATACCTCAAGCGGCAAGGCTACATCGATGTCGCACGTGTCCTGCGTATGCCTGGGGTCAGGGTCAAGCACGTCCAGGTGGTGCAGTTGGCCGTGGAACGCCAGGCGTGGGATGCGGGCCTTGTGGGTCTTCAACGCCTGCAGCTCTACCGATCTGTTCTGGCGTTCCTGGAACAAGAAGCCGATTTGGTAGAGGTCAGCGTGGTGCGAGCCGAGACCGGCGCCGATGTCTACCATCTGCGCAAGCTGGAGTCGCGTGGGTTGGTGAGTTTCGGTCGCCGTGAGATCGTGCGAGATCCCCTGGATGAGATGGTTTTCACCCCAGATACGGCACCCACGCTTACCGCGGGCCAACAGGATGTTTGGCGAGAGCTGGAACGGATGCTGGATACTGACACGCGCCGCCCCCCCGTGTTGCTCTTGGGCGTGACTGGGTCCGGCAAGACGGAGCTGTACCTGCGTGCGACCGCCGAGGTACTCAAGCGTCACAAGCAGGCTATGATCCTGGTGCCCGAGATCAGCTTGACCCCGCAGACGGTGCGGCGCTTTGCCGTGCGCTTCCCCGGACAGGTCGGTCTTTGGCACAGCGGCATGGCGGATGGGGAACGCTATGATACCTGGCGCCGCGTGCGCAGCGGCAATCTTCCTATTGTCGTGGGGGCCCGCTCAGCACTCTTTGCCCCGTTTCCGGACCTGGGACTGATCGTGATGGATGAGGAAGAGGACACCAGCTACAAACAGAGCCGGCTGCCCTACTATCACACGCGAGAGACCGCCGAGCGGCTGTCCCAGATGGCGGGCGCGTTGTTCGTGATGGGCAGTGCGACGCCCTCACTAGAGGCTTATGCACGCACCAAGGAGGGCCGCTATCGCCTCCTGAAGTTGCCCGCACGGGTGCTAAGCCATCGCAAGCGCGTGGATGACTGGCGGCGCGTGTTGAACCTGCCCAAGGGCCGCTATCGTCCCTTCGTGGAGCTTGCGGCTTCGGAACCTGAGGTTGCTGAGCCTGAAGCTGCTCTGGAGACGGTGACCATTCCCTTGCCGCCTGTCAATGTGGTCGATATGCGCGCTGAACTGCGCAGTGGCAACCGCTCTGTTTTCAGCATGGCATTGCAGACCGCGGTCGATGGAGCACTGAGCCGGGGCGAACAGACGATCCTGTTCCTGAACCGGCGCGGCTCGGCAACTTATGTCTTCTGCCGTGATTGCGGTTGGGTCGCGCTATGCCCGCGCTGTGAGATTCCTCTGACGCAGCATCGGAAGGCCGATGTTCTGGTGTGCCACCGCTGCAACTACCGGCGTAAGATCACGCATACCTGTCCCGCGTGTGGTTCTCATCGTGTACGGGCCTTTGGCCTGGGTACCGAGGGCCTGGAATCTCGCGTTGGGGCACGCTGGCCCGCTGCGCGTACCTTGCGTTGGGATTACGACACGGCACGCTCACGTGGCGCGCACACTGCGATTATGGGCCACTTTGTCCGCGGCGATGCGGATATCCTGGTGGGAACCCAGATGGTGGCCCGCGGCCTGGATATTCCGAAAGTGACGGTGGTGGGGGTGATTTCGGCGGATACGGCGCTCAATCTCCCGGACTTCCGCGCGGCGGAACGGACCTTTCAACTGCTGGCGCAAGTCGCAGGGAGATCGGGCCGAGGCATTCTGGGCGGTCAGGTGGTCGTCCAGACCTATCATCCCGATCACTATGCAGTTCAGCTGGCCGCGGCACACGACTACGAGACCTTCGCCGAGCGTGAGTTGGCCTTCCGGCGAGGGGTCGCCTACCCCCCGTCGATGCGTATGGTGCGGCTGGTCACCGCCAGTCAGGATCCGGTCAAGGCGCGGCGGGACGCGGAGTCTCTGGCTGGTCTCTTGCGGCAGCTCTTGGTCTCACAGGGGTTGCCCACGACCGACCTGATCGGGCCGGCTCCCGCCTTCTTCGCGCGGGTGCGCAGCCGCTACCGGTGGCAGATTCTGCTGCGCAGCGTGGCGCCAGCGGATTTCCTGAGACCTCTCGATATCCCTCCAGGATGGATTGTGGATATTGATCCATCAAATATACTCTAGAGGTTGTCTGTCACATCCACATAGGGAGGGGGCGTATGGTCGGTGGGGTCAAGACGTTCACAAAGCAGCAAGTTATCAATGCCTGGTGTATGTACGACTGGGCCAACTCAGCCTTCGCGACGACGGTCATGGCAGCGGTGCTGCCGATCTACTACAGCCAAGTAGCCGGCAGCACGTTACCGTCGAGTTCAACCGCGACTGCGTACTGGAGTCTGGGCCTGAGCTTGTCGCTCTTGGTTGTGGCGATACTTTCGCCGATTCTGGGCACAGTCTCTGACGTTGCTCGGAGCAAAAGGAAGTTTCTGACTATCTTTGCCACCGCGGGTATTGTTGGCACCGGGATGCTTGTGCTGGTGGGCGAGGGAGATTGGCTCCTTGCGTCGATCCTTTTTGTCCTAGCACGCATCGGGTTTAGCGGCGCGAATGTCTTCTATGACGCGCTGCTGCCGCACGTGGCCTCCAGAGGTGAGGAGCAAGACCGTGTCTCGGCCAAGGGGTATGCTCTGGGCTACCTGGGTGGCGGGTTGCTGCTGGCCGTCAACGCGGCGATGATTTTCATACTCCCTGGCAACTGGGGTTCCCGCTTTTCGTTCCTGAGCGTTGCTATCTGGTGGGCGGTTTTCTCTATCCCGATTCTGAGACGGGTCGACGAGCCGCCTTCGGCGTCGGTGCAGTTGGCACCCGGCGAGAATGTCATCTCCGTCAGCTTCCAGCGGTTGAAGGAGATGCTGGTTGACATCCGGCGCTACAGAGAGCTGTTCAAGTACCTCGTGGCATATCTCATTTATAATGACGCTATCGGTACGATCATTGGCGTTGCCGCTATCTATGGCGCCGAATTGGGGTTTGACACTGTCCAGTTGGTGTTGGCTTTGTTGCTGGTGCAGTTTGCGGGGATTCCCTTCAGCTTGATCTTCGGTCGACTGCCCAGCAAGTCTGAGTCGCGCCGCCCGCAGTATCTGGCTTTCATTCTCTACAATCTAGTGGCTCTACCCTTGACCGGTATGCTTGGTGGGAGACTTCTGGCTGACCCGAGCATCGGGACCATCCTGGGTGTGATCGCCGCGGTAGAGGCTGTCGGGGTGGTTCTGGCATTGCTGCTGGGTCGCCCGTTGTTCTCCAGGCTTGCGGACACGCTCGATACGCGGCGTAGCATCATTCTGTCGCTCGTTGTCTACGCCGTCATTGCTGTGTGGGGATACTTCCTGAACTCGGTGGTGGAGTTCTGGCTCTTGGCGTGGATGGTGGCCGTCGTACAAGGCGGCAGCCAGGCGCTGAGCCGCAGTCTCTATGCCCGCCTATCGCCGGCAGCAAAGAGTGGTGAGTTCTTTGGCCTCTTTGGCGTGATGGAGAAGTTCTCGGCGATCTTGGGGCCACTGCTCTTTGCCGCAGCTGTAGCCCTCTTTGGCAGCAGCCGTCCGGCGATTTTCAGCCTTATTGTCTTCTTCATCGTCGGCATCCTAATGCTGCGCTCCGTGAATATTGAGGAGGGTGTACGCGTAGCTCGCGAAGAGGATGCCCTTGCTGGGTTGTCTACTTGAGTGGGGTCTGGCTAAGTCTGAGTGTGCGACTGCCCGGGGAGGGATTTTTCCTCCCCGGGCAGTTGATTCTGTAGACCTTGCTTGCCACAGGCCTGAAAGAAAGTAGAATCCCACATTGCAATGACTGAAAGAGGAGGACTCTCAAGCGAGGCGCGACGGGTAACCCGTGCTGCCGTCCTAATATCCATAGGGAACGTGGTCAGTAGAGCGCTGGGCCTCGTCCGCGAGATGGCCAAGTCGTACTTCTTTGGCGCTGGCGGAGCGGTGAGTGCGTTCGATGTGGCCTCCAAAGTGCCCACGATGCTCTATGACCAGCTCGTCGGCGGCATGCTCAGTGCTGCTCTGGTCCCGGTCTTCTCTGATTACGCCCGACGTGATGATCCCGAGGAGCTGTGGGATGTCATCGGACACGTCTACTCCATCCTCACGCTGCTGACCGGCGGGGTGGTGCTGTTGTTGGAGGTCTCGGCTCCCACCGTGGCTAGAATCCTCGGCAAGGGGTTGTCTCCGCACTATCTATCGATAGCCACTGCGATGATCCGCATCACAGCGCCGGCGGTCTTCTTCCTCAACGTAGCTGGATTGTTGTCCGCAGCTTTCCAGGCCCTGCAGCGGTTCCGTCTGCCTGCTTTCACAGCAGCGATCTACAACGCGACGATGGTCGTGGTCATCATCGCTCTGGGCCGTAGCTCATTGGGGTCGCGGACGCTGGCGGTGGCGTTGTTGGCTGCCACCGTGGTTCAAGCTGGATTTCTGCTGCTTGGGCTGCGAGGCTTTCGGCTTCGCCTCCGTTCCCCATTCCCGTTGCATCCGGCCCTGATCCAGGTCGGGTTGCTCTATCTGCCCATCGGTGTGGGATTGCTTATGGATCAGGCTGCGGGTGCGCTCAGCCTCAACCTGGCTTCGCGAACCGGGCCCAGCGGCATCGCGTGGATGAACTATGCGGCGACGTTGATTCAGTTCCCATTGGGTCTGGTTGTCACAGCCATTTCAGTGGCGATCTTGCCAACACTCTCCCGGTATGCTGCAGACGCGGACGAGACTGCCTTCCGGTCATCCTTGGCACAAGGCCTGCGTCTGGTCCTGATCCTGGTGCTACCGGCTGCCGTGGGCTTGTTCGTGATGGCAGAGCCGCTGGTGGCAGTTCTGTTGCAGCGTGGGCAGTTCCAGCCCTCCGATACTATGGCAACGGCGCACGTGCTGCGGTTCTCCATTCTTGGCCTGGTTTTTGCGGCGCTCGACCAACCGTTGATCTTTGCGTTCTATGCCCGTAAGGACACTTGGACGCCGGCGCTCGTCGGCATTGCCACTGTGGGTCTCTACGTTGTCATGGCCTTGCTGCCGACGCAGCTGCACGAGCCACGCCTGTGGGAACTTGTCCTGGCCAATTCGCTGAAGCTGATGGCGCATGCCCTGCTGATGTTGGTCCTGTTCACGCGCAAAGTTGGCAGCCTGGGGCCATATCGTGTGGGACGTACCACGGCGATCTCGTTGGTGGCCGCCGCCGCGATGGCTCTGCCGATGTCTGGGCTGTTGCAGTGGCTGCAGCCTCTTGTCCCCGTCGGCTCACTTGGCTATCTTGTCCGTATCGTTGCAGCAACCGGCTGTGGTGGAGTGATCTATCTATTGCTGCTGCGTCTCTTCGGTGTTGAGGAGATTGCGCTGATCCGGCGCGCGCTGCATCGCCAATCTCTCCGGGAATCTCTTCCCTGAGCTGAACCCTATAGTAGTGAGTGCAAACGTATGAGACAGACGATTGATTGGGCGAACCCAAGCTTGGCTCCAGCCGGTAGATGCAAACGGCCCCGTTACAGGGTGACCACCACGGCCATCCGCGTTCTTGTGGCCGTGGCTTTGCTGTTGAGTGGCTGTGCGTCGCTCTTGCCGTCGTCTGCACCGGATCGGCAGATTGTGGTTCTGTGGCACACGTTCACGGGCTCCGAAGCCCAGGCGCTCGAAACCCTGACGGACCGTTTCAATGCGGAGAACCCGTGGCATATTCTCTTGATCACGGAGTATCAAGAGCAGCTGTTGCGCAAGCTGCGCGAAGTGCCTGAGGGTAGGCCTGATCTTGTCACTGTGTGGCCCGAAGATCTGCAGACGTATGTGGCCCTGGATTTGGTAGGCGCCGTACCCACACTCTCCCCGGAGATACGGGCTGCGTGGGACGATCTCTTGCCGATGGCTCGGTCGCTCTATCTGTCGGAAGGTGTGCCTCAGGCACTCCCCTTGGGACTGGCGACCTATCTGGCTTACTACAACGTGGAGTGGCTGGGGGATTTGGGCTATGATGCGTCCACAGCAAGCTGGGAGGAGTTCCAGCGGACCGTGTGTGCGGCGACAGATCCACTGCGTGGTCGGATAGGTGTTGGTGTGCCGGCGCGCGCCAGTGTTCTGTTGGCGTTCCTCGCCGCCAGTGGTTCGGCCGTCGTGGGCGAGGATGGCTATTATCAGTTCTCTGACGAAGAGGGCCGCGCTGCCGCCGCGCTGCTGCAAGCTGTGATGGCCGGTGACTGCGGTGTTGTCTACCAGGACTGGGACAAAGGGCTCGCGCAATTGAGCAAGAGCTCGATGGCGGTGGTTGTCGAGTCCAGTCAACGGTTGCCCGATGTGGAACGGGCGATCCTGGCAGGGCGCAACTTTCCATTGGGGATCAGCCCATTGCCGGGGTTGGCGGGGCCTGGAAAGACCTTGTGGTATGGCCCCGGCCTGATGGTGTCAACGCCGGAGGGCTCGCGGCAGATTGATGCGCTGCGGGTGCTCTCGTGGTTCTTCTCGTCTGAGGCGCAGAGCACCTGGGGGGAGACGACTGATTACGTGCCGGTGCGGCGTTCCGTGATTGAGAGTGCTCTGGCGGAGGCCGAGCTGATGACGGCAATGACAACTGAGACAAGCTTGTTGCGGCTGACATTGGCGGCTGCAGACTCCGAGTTCTGGATTGTGTGGCCACCGGCGACAGATCGTATGGTGTGCCGCGCCTCACTCCTGCGGGCGCTCCTGGCCTTCCAGTTGGAGGAGGCGGACACCGATGCGTATATCGATACGGCAGTGACCGCGTGCAATACCGGCGTAGGGTTCCGTCTGCAGCCGACGCCGACTCCCACGGAGGAAGCGGCGCCGTGATGCCCAGAGATGGCTGGCGACGAGGGATCAGTAAGATGCCGGCGGTCTCCCAGCGGCTGAACATGCTCTTCTGGGTTCTGCTGTTGGCGATCCTCGCCGTCCGTCCGCCTGCGGTGCGTGCACAGGAGGACCCTGTCCGACGTCTGCAAGATCTACTCAACCAGGTACGGCTGAACGAGGGCCTTGCGCCGTTGGGACAGTCCACGTTGTTGACTCAGGCCGCGCAACACCATGCCGACGATTTGGTCACGCTGGGACACCTGACGCACGAGGGAAGCGATGGTTCGACGTACCAGCAGCGCATCAGAGAAGCACGCTACCAGGCCTGGAATGACGGCTTGACCGTCAATGAGGTCATCTGGACGGGACTGGGGTCGGCGGAAGATGCTCTGATCTGGTTCCACACCAACTCGGATTGGGCGGTGCTCACGGATCCTAAGTATCGCGAGGTCGGAATCGGCTATGCAGATGACAACGGCGTGCGTTACTTCGTGGTCACCCTGGGGGCGCGGCCTGGCGTTCTTCCGGTTTTCATCAACGATGGGTTTGGCAGCACGGAATCGCCGGCGGTCGCCCTGCGGCTGACAAATGAAGAGGCCGTGCCACTCGGCGACGTAGCCTGGATCGGCAAGGCCATCGAGATACGCATCAGCAATACGCCAGACTTCGATGCCCAGTCGTGGCAACCCTGGGAACCGCTTGTTCCCTGGGCATTGTCTTCGGAGGAACCCGGCAACTATGCCGTCTACGTGGAGTTCCGTGATGGGGCCGACCGCACTGCGATCGCTGAAGCCACCATCCGCCTGGTTCGCCCCGGTGAGTCGCCGCCTACGCCTACACCCTTCTTGAATCCTCCGTCAGCGCCGGCGGAACAGACGCCGGGAGCCGTTCAGCCTACAGTTGAACCTACCCCCTTGCTGCCCCCCACGGCGGCGTCGCCGGAGGGCGAGGAGCCGCCCACGCCGACCGCGCTGGGGCCAGGCGGAACGTTCGCGCCGTATCCCACCTGGACGCCGCTCCCGACAGAGCTCCCTCTGGTCGCCGAAGAAGAGCACACGGATTGGCCTTTGCTGTTGGTCATCCTTCTGCAGGGCGCGGCACTGCTATTGGGCGCAGCTGCTTTCCTGAAGCGGCACTAAGGCAGACGTCCGCGCTTCCTCTGCGTCTGTTGTAGGTACAGATCATTATCTCCGGTCGGCCCATCTTCGTAACTTATCTGCAACACAGAGTAACGCACAGGCGGTGCAATTGCTGCTAGTATTATCATAGAAGGTCCAAGCCCTTCCGGGGCTTCTCGAAAGGAGTCTATTCTATGAAGCGATGGCGCCTCTTGTTCCTGAGCCTCTTGTGTCTGGGCGTAGCCGCTCTGATGTCGCAGCCGATCGCCGCTGCGCCCTCTCAGTCAACCATCGTGATCGTACAACCCGGGGATTCGCTCACGCGGATCGCCTCAAGGTATGGCATCACGATTAGCCAACTCGCTGCTGCTAACAGCCTGAGCTGGAACTCCTGGATCTATGCCGGACAACGTCTGACAATACCGACGAGCGCGCCGCTCAGCCCGGCGCCTCTCCCCAGCGGCAGTACCTATGTAGTCCGGTCCGGCGATACGTTGATGCGCATCGCTGCGCGCCACGGGGTCAGTGTGAGCCAGTTGGCGACGTTCAACGGCCTCTACTGGAATTCTTGGGTCTATGTTGGGCAGCGTTTGGCGATCCCCGGTGGACAGACGACCCCGGCGCCGAGCCCGGCTCCCGGTAGGCCCTCCGGCAGCGACAGTGTCTATGTGGTGCGGGCCGGGAATACTCTGTTTAGCATCGCGAAGTGGCATGGCACCACCGTCAGTGCCATTCAGGCCGCCAACGGGCTTTCCTCGGCGACGATCTATGTCGGTCAGCGACTGAAGATCCCGGGGGCAACCAGCACCCCAACCCAGCCGTCGGCACCGGCGCCGGCTCCGAGTCCGGGCACGGGCGGGGCGAAGTGGATCGATGTCAATCTGTCTCAGCAGCGGATCACAGCCTATGCGGGACAGACCCCGGTCTATTCGGCGATCGTGTCTACCGGGTTGCCGGGCACACCCACGGTTGTGGGTACCTTCTCCATCTACGTGAAGTATGTCTCCGCGCCGATGAGTGGCCCTGGCTACTACCTGCCCAATGTGCCGCACACGATGTACTTCTACCGCGGGTATGCAATTCACGGCGCCTATTGGCACAACAACTTCGGGACGCCGATGAGTCACGGGTGTGTGAACCTTTCGCTATCCGACGCCAGGTGGTTTTTCTACTGGGCCCCAGTCGGCACCAAGGTGGTGAGTCACTACTAGATCCAGAGATGTAGGTGCAACGGCCCAACCGGCGGGGTATGCTTCCCCCGCCGGTTCCTTGCGTTCTGAAACCCTACAGATCCAGTTGAACAATCCCGCGGTTTCCGGTAGACTGTACAAGTTGTGAGGCACAACACTTCCTCGTATCAATTATCTTGTGCGGGAACCGTGACTAGACATTTCAAGAGCCGGCCGTGGACCATAGCGCTGAGCGTGATTGGGCTCACACTGACTTCGTGTTCATCAATGCCACAGGTCGAGATACCCCCCACACCCACAGTCGTGGTCGCGCCCACGGCTCTCCGGTCGGAGCGCGCCCCGCGCCGGCGACTGCTTGACCCACTTCCTCCGGGCACCGGCCGTTTGGTGCCCCGGGTGACGATGGATATCGTCCTTAATTACTTGGACCGGCGACTGCAGGTCACCCAGGACATGCTCTTTGCCAACGATACCGCGATGATATGGGATGAGGTAGTTCTTTCCGTCTTGCCTGCCCATCAGACCGGCGTCTTTGTGCTGGATCAGGTTGAGGTGACGACGGTCTGGCGCCGCGAGGTCGTGGCGTATACGATCGACGGCATCATGCTTCACATTCCTCTGCCGGAGCAGGTGCGGCCGGGTGAACCCGTGGCGATCTCGCTGATTTATGCGATGAAGATCCCCCAGGTGGACCCGGCCGGGTGGCTGCCCGAGGGGAACCTGGGGGCCGGCGAGTGGGTGATCCAGGTCGGGGATTGGCATCCCACGTTGGTGCCCTATCTGGCCGACGAGGCCTGGCAAACGTGGACCTACCACCCCGTGGGAGATCCGGTCGTCTATCCGATTGCCGATTACGATGTTCAGATCTTTGGCGATCCGGACGTCATCATCGCGGCGCCGGGTCTGGTATCTGAGGAAGGGCACGTGCGCCGGTACCGGATCACCAATGCGCGAGGTTTTGCGTTTCTTGCCAGTCCGGATTACCTGGTCACCGAAAGCTCGGTGCACGGCATCACGCTCCGCACATACTATCTGCCCGGATGCGCTCGCGCCGCACAAGCGACGCTGGACACGGCCGCGCAAGCGATCACGCTCTATGATGATCTGTATGGTTCCTACCCGACGCCGGGGCTGGTCATCGCGCAGAATGCCTATGTCGGATCCATGGAGTACTCCGGGTTGATCAGCCTCAGCGACCGGGCATATGAGAGGTATGTGGACAATCCCGGCACGCTTCTGGTCTCCCTGACCGCGCACGAGGTCGCGCATCAGTGGTGGTATGGCGCTGTGGGGAGCGATCAGGTGCACGAGCCCTGGCTGGATGAAGCGTTCGCCAAGTACAGCGAGCAACTCTTCTATGAACGCTATGTGCCGGAGCTGGTGGACTGGTGGTGGGAGACGCACGTCTATCGCTACGATCCTGAGGGGCCCGTGGACCGCACGATCTACGATTTCGGCTCTACGCCGGAGTACTTCAACCAGCTCTACGGACAGGCGGCGCGCTTTCTGGGCGACTTACGGGGGCAGATGGGCGACGAGGCCTTCTTCAGGTTTGTGAGAGCCTATCGCGGGCAGGGGGAGGGTAAGCTGATGACCGGCGAGGATTTCTTCGACCTGCTCTTTGTTTCCACGGATGAGGATCTGCAGCCGCTGATCGACCGCTACTTCGAGGCGGTGCCGCGCAAATGAATACAGAGTTGCCAACCGGGCAAGATCCGTATAATTGGGAGTGTTGGCCAAGCAAATGTGAACTCCAGGAGCCTCTTCCACTGCAGGAAGGGGCGCTGTGTTGTTGGACGATCCGGGCAGGGAGCGGAGATTCTGTCGTTGGTCTGGGGCAATACAGACGATGCTAGAGATTGACGCGAGCTACGGTGAAGGTGGGGGGCAGATCCTGCGGTCTGCTTTAACGCTGTCCGCGATAACCGGCAAGGCGGTGCGCTTGTCCAATATTCGCGCCAACCGTTCCAAGCCGGGGCTACGACCGCAGCACCTATTGGCAGTACGCGCAACGGGCCAGGTTTGCAGTGCTTCTGTTACGTGGGATGCGCTGAATAGCAGCGACGTCACCTTTGAGCCGCAGTGTCACGCCGCATCAGGCAACTTCCATTTCAACGTGTCAGATGCGGTGGTGGGTGGGCCTGCTGGCTCGGTCACGTTGGTTTGCAAACGCT
Organism: Anaerolineae bacterium; assembly: GCA_021159805.1. Taxonomy (GTDB): domain Bacteria; phylum Chloroflexota; class Anaerolineae; order B4-G1; family SLSP01; genus PWVB01. The sequence goes on along the minus strand of JAGHDT010000332.1, from coordinate 640 downwards.
GCTCCTGCCTTTGGCCTTGGCTGAGGGACACTCTGCAGTGACTTTGATGGGGGGACGACAGTGCCGATGAGCCCCCCGGCGCTCTATCTTGAGAAGGTCTATCTGCCGACGCTCTTCGATATGGGCGTGCGAGCTACCGTAGATCACCGGGTATGGGGATTCAACCCGACGGGTGATGGGGAGTTGTCGTTGGCAGTCTGTGGCGGCGCGCGATTGCGCGGCATTCGTCTGGCCGATCCCGGGTCTTTGCTCCGGGTTGAGGGGGTGGCGTTTGCCGCCAAGTTGCCCTCTCACATACCACAGCGCATGGCCAACCGGGCCCGCTCTGTGTTGAAGGATATGGACATTGAGGCTCGCATCGTGCCGCAGTACGTACCCTTACCGGGGCTAGGCACCGGGCTGTTCTTATGCGCGCGCCATGAGCATACGCAGGCCGGATTCCTCTCTCTGGGGCGTATCCGGCTGCCCTCGGAGGCGGTCGCGGAGATTGCGTGTCGAGCTTGGGGTGCGCATCACCGTACAGGTGCTGCTGCCGACCCTCACCTCGGTGACCAACTGGTGCTGGCGGTAGCGCTCGCTGAGGATCCGTCCTATGTGACCGTCTCGCGGGTGACACGAGATCTGTTGACCAATGTATGGG
>JAGHDT010000502.1 GCA_021159805.1 Anaerolineae bacterium | reverse complement strand
GTCCCCTCTCCCACCTCCAGCGGCGGAGGCACCGTCTGCGGAGTATGGGAGATGAAATCCCCGGTCTAGGGGATGAAACCTCCGTTTTAGGGGAGGGTGACGCGTTTCCCGGCGCGCGGGGTGCTCCGCGCACACGGGGTCAGGGCTCTGCGGAGTCTATTCTCGACGTAGACGCCATGTCCGCAATCGGACACCACGCAAGCACGAATATGAGACACAAAGAAGGCCCTAAAGCCTGCAGCCAAGCCTTTAGGCCCGGGAGCGGAAGGCTATTTTCGAAGTAGGCAGGAGGCAGTTTGGCGGCCCAGCAAGAAGCCACTCTTGGGCTTTCGCCCCATTCCGGAATACCCTCGGATTCGAAACGAGTATTGACAAGGACACGTATCTTTGGTATACTGTAATTGCCCTAACGAGGGGAGCAGCCCTCCTTAGGGTTAGGGAGTCCCGAGTGATTGGACCCTGACTTTACCAAAGCCGAAGCTGAAGAAGTGAACTGATTGACCTTGCATAAGGCGAAGGAGCCTGAAGGTAATCAGAGCACAACAAAGGCGCAGGTGATCTCAAAGCGAAGAAGCTTCCACGAAGAACCGGAGATGGCGCTGAAGACAAGGCAACATCAAAGGGACATCAAGGAAGTGGAGCAGAGAGAAGACTAGTAGACCGGACAAGACTCTTGACGTCGAAGGACGAGAAGAGAGAAATAGAAGGTCGAAAGAAAGGTGAAAACAGGAGAAGAAGGTTACTTGGGACCCCTTCTTTTTTTGGTGACACAGGCCGCAGTTTGAGCCAGGGTGCTCAAACTGCGGTTTTTGCATTGGGCTAGCTTTCCACGTCGTTCTGGAAGACCTCGGGCTTGAGCAATCCCACAAAGGGTAGGTTGCGATACCGCTCCCTGAAATCGAGCCCGCACCCTACAACGAGCAGATCCGGCAAATCGAACCCTTTGTATTTCATGGGGATGTCGATCAATCGGCGCTGTGGCTTGTTGAAAAGCACGCAGACCTCCAGGCTGGCCGGATCCCGCGTTCTCAGGGACCGCAGCAGATAGTTCAGGGTCAGGCCGGTGTCGATGATGTCTTCCACAAAGAGCACGTGGCGTCCTGTGATGGGCATGCTGAGATCTTTCTCCAGGCGGACCATGCCGTTGTTGCGCGCCTCAGCGCTATAGCTGGCGACCGCCATATAGTCCACTTCCACAGGGATGGTGATGGATCGGAGGAGGTCTGCCATGAAGGGCACGACACCCTTCAGCACGCCGACCAACAAGGGGCGACGTCCCCGGTACTCCTCTGAGATAGCCTGGCCCATGGCAAGCACACGGCTCTTGATGCGGTCTGCCGGGATGAGTACTTTCTGAATGCCGGCAGCGAGTTCTCCATAGGCTTCCAGTGGATACCATTCGGACCTTGTCTGTTTCTTGCTCATTGGGCCTCTCGGTCCAGGATCTTGCGAGCTTCCTCATCAATGCCGTACTTGATCATCAAATCGCGGATGTTGCGCCGTTTGAAGAGCTTGATGTTGATCTCGGGGTGGAGCTCTCTCAGGTGCCGGATCTTGCGGTTCTTGTGTCTGATCAACTTGGGGCGCAACGTGGTCAGTTCGATGTAGAGATCCTGCTGCGGTAGATAGAAATCGGGTGAGAAAGCTTCCAATGTGTGTCCCTGGCTGTCCTGCTTCAAGACAAAGGTGTCCGGCTCATATTGCCACTCGATGCCGTAGTAGTCCAGTATCCGGGCGAAGGCTTCTTCTGATGGATGGGCGAAGGCTGGTTGCGTTGCGTTGGGTTCGCTCAAGACGGCGTTTCCTTTCTCAGTGCGTCGTGTGTTAGCTTGGAGATGGCGGTGTCGAGGTTGTTTGTAGTCGCTGTTCCCAGGCGCGGACGATGAGGTCCCTTGCGAGCTGGACGGGGATGGTTTCGGTATTGATGACAAGGTCGTACAGCTTCGGGTCATCCCAATCGACGTGGTAATGGCGCTGGATGTAGGTGCTGCGGGTGCGGTCGCTGGACTCAACGCGCGCTTTGGCTGCGGCGGAGGATATGGTGTGCCGGGTTGCGACGCGCTCAATACGAAGGGCTACGGGGGCCGTGATGCGGACGTGCAGCATATTTGGATAACCGCGCAGGATGATCTGCCCGGCTCTGCCGACGACAATAACGCTGCCATCGGCGGCCAGTTGTTCGATGACTTGCCGCACGCTCTGGAGGTAGGCGCGTTGGGCCTTGCCAGAGGGACGCAGCCCGAGCAGGCCTAGATCGTCGATGACCGCCAGTGCGACCTCGGGTGTGCAGGCACGGCAGGCAGCTTCATTGATGACCTCGCGCCAGACCATACGATAGCCCAGGCCATCGGCAAGGCTGCGTGCAATCTCGGTCCCAAGACTGCCTACTTTGCGGGATAGCGTGATCGCCGGCATGGGCAACTCCTCCAGGAAGCGCAGCAAGGCACCTCGACATCTCAGGCTGAAGCCCTAGACACCTGCAATTGTCAGACGTCGACTGTGATGGAGCCGTCTTCGGCTCTGCCCCTCGGTAACGGTTCACCATTTCCATTATAGCACGGGATACGCCTGTGGCGGAATTCCGCACCTACAGTAGAATGGGTCGTGCTTGTGGCCTGAGTGAGGAGCGACCAAGCGACACCACAGCGGGAGGGACCGTGGCGGACGAACCGGTGTTTGATGAACCAACAGCAGATGCGGCATCCTCCGAGCCCAGGCGGGGCAAGAGACAGCTCCTGCGAATCGCGGGGCTCGTCCTGGCGGTTGCTATCACGATTGTTGTCTATCTTCTGCGTGACCGTCTGCAGGACGTCAAGGAGTACGGGTATGCGGGACTCTTTGTGGTAAGCATAGTCGGCAACGCCACCATCGTGCTGCCTGTGCCGACGATGGTGGTAGCCTTTGTGGGCGGTGGGGTGCTCAATCCGATCCTCGTTGGGGTGATCTCGGCGGCCGGCGCGACCATCGGTGAGTTGACCGGCTACCTTGCCGGCATGGGGGGACAGGTCATCATCGAGAACCGCGACGTGCAGGAGCGGTTTGAGCGTTGGATGGACCGCTATGGCCTCTTGGCGCTCTTTTTCCTGGCCGCAGTCCCCAATCCTTTCTTCGATGTCGCTGGCATTATTGCCGGCATGTCGGGGATCCCGGTGACCACCTATATGCTGGTCGTCTGGGTTGGCAAGATTGTGAAGTTCGTCCTGATCGCGTATCTGGGTGCCGGCTCGATAGGTCTACTGGACTTGTTTACAGGAGGTTCGCCCTGACCTGGGGACTGGGGTTGCTGCATCTGCAGTGGTGCCATACAGTTCTCGCTACCCCATAAAGAGAGCGAGGGACCACGATCTGCGGAAAGCGTGCTTTTGCGGGAGACAGCGTTGTGGGCTGTCTCCTGTGCGACGTCTCTATCGCGGCTGGCGTGGCACTTCGTTTCTTCGAGCCTGAACTGCGCGCCGTGCGCGATGATGCGGGTTTGGGTAGAATGTGGCGGGGGATCCAGCGGTCATATGCCGCTGGATCCCCCACCTTGTATTCTCGATCTGTGTGCTGAGCTAGGCGACCGGCGTGAGCCAGCCGTACTTGTCCTCTTTGTCGCCTGCGACCAGGCCGAAGAAGGCATCCTGCAACTCCTTCGTCACCGGGCCGCGATGGCCGGGGCCGATGTCGATGCGATCGACGGAGCGAATGGGGCTGATCTCAGCTGCCGTGCCGGTGAAGAAGAGCTCGTCGGCCATGTAGAGCATCTCGCGGGGGATGAACTCCTCTTTGACGGTATAGCCCAGATCCTCAGCCATCGTGATGGTGCACTGGCGTGTGATGCCGCGGAGGATGCTGGAGGCCAATGGCGGGGTAGAGATGACACCGTCTCGAACCAGGAAGATGTTCTCGCCGCTGCCCTCGCTGACGAAGCCGTTGCCGTCAATGGCGATGCCCTCGGTGTAGCCGTTTTCCACAGCTTCCATCTTGATCAGCTGTGAGTTGATGTACTGCCCGCCGATCTTGGCTGCCGCAGGGAATACGTTGTGGCCCAGGCGATTCCAGGAGCTGACGCAGACGTCAACGCCCTGGTCCAAAGCCTCCGGCCCCAGGTAGGCGCCCATGTAGATGGCGAAGATGCCCACCTGCACCTTGTTGGCCCGGGGATCTACACCGATCGCACCGGTGCCCCTGAAGACCAGCGGGCGGATATAGGCTGACTTCAGGTTGTTGTTCTTGACCACGTCGATGCACGCCTGCCTGAGCTCGTCGGCCGTGAAGGGAATCGGCATGCGGTAGACCTTACACGAGTCGAAGAGGCGGCGGATATGGGCGTCCAGGCAGAAGATGGAGGCCGTGCCTTTGGTATCGTAGGCGCGAATGCCCTCAAAGACGCTGGAGCCGTAGTGCAATGCGTGAGCTGAGAGGTGGACGTTGGCCTGATCCCAGGGCACGAATTTGCCGTCAAGCCAGATGACTTCAGTTGGTTCGATTGCCATTTTCTGTAAGCTCCTTGTGGGATGATGAGATTATGTTTCGAGCACGGCGCGTACGCGCCGTGCTCGAAATCGCTACTTGAGCACAGCGCCCTCGCTGGCGGACGTGACGTGGGCAGCATAGCGTGAGAGGTATCCCGTCTGAATCTTGGCAGGGGGGCAGGTCCAGCGTTGGCGGCGTCGACCGAGCTCTTCATCCGACACGTGCAGCGTCAGGCTGCGTGCCTGTATGTCGATCTCGATCAGGTCGCCCTCCTCAACCAGGGCGATGGGGCCACCGGCTGCGGCCTCCGGGGAGACATGGCCGATCGCGGCGCCGTGGGTGGCACCGGAGAAGCGTCCGTCGGTCATCAGCGCGACGTCTTCGTCGAGCCCCATCCCCGCCAGTGAGGAGGTGGGCATCAGCATCTCGCGCATCCCGGGGCCGCCGCGAGGACCTTCGTAGCGGATGACGACAACGTCACCCACCTTGATCTCGCGGTTGAGAATGGCTCGCTGTGCAGCTTCCTCGCCGTCGAAGACGCGGGCCGGCCCCTTGTGGTGCATCATCTTGGGTGCAACGGCCCCCGCCTTGACGACGCTGCCATCGGGAGCCAGGTTGCCGCGAAGGATAGCAATGCCACCGTTGGCGCTGTAAGGGTCATCGGTGGTGCGAATGACGTCGGTCCGTCGTTTGAGTCCGGTTACGTTCTCTGCCACGGTCTTTCCGGTCGCCGTCGGGAGATCACCGTGGATCAGCTCTTTCGCCAGCAGCTGCGCCATGACGGTGGCAATGCCTCCGGCTTCGTCGAGGTCCTGCATGTGGTGCGGGCCGGACGGGCTGAGTTTTACTATGTAGGGCGTGCGATTGCTGATTTCGTCAAAGAGGGCCAGTGGCAGCTTAACGCCGGCATCGTTGGCGATGGCCGGCAGGTGCAGCACGGTGTTGGTTGAGCCGCCGATCGCCATATCCGTGGCGATGGCGTTCTCGAAGGCTGCCAGGGTCATGATATCCCGGGGCAGCACGTTATTCTCCACCAACTTCAGGACATGCATCCCGGCCATCTTGGCCAGGCGGAGGCGCGCCCCAGTGACCGCCGGAATTGTGCCGTTACCGGGCAGACCCATCCCCAGTGCCTCGGTGAGGCAGTTCATCGTGTTGGCCGTGAAGAGGCCGGCGCAGGAACCGTAACCGGGGCAGGCGGCGAACTCCATTTCGACCAGCTCATCTTCGGTCATCTTTCCGGCCTGGTAGCGGCCGACGGCCTCAAACATCGTCTTGAGGTCGATATCCTCACCGGCGTAGCGCCCGGCCATCATCGGGCCGCCGCTCACGAAGATCGACGGGATGTTGACGCGCCCTGCGGCCATCAGCATGCCCGGCACGATCTTGTCGCAGTTGGGCACGAAGACGACGCCATCAAAGGCGTGTCCCACCACCATAGACTCCACCGAGTCCGCGATCAGCTCGCGGCTGGGGAGCGAGTAGTGCATGCCACGATGACCCATAGCGATGCCGTCGCAGACCCCGATGACGTTGAATTCCAGGGGCGTGCCCCCGGCAATCCGGACGCCGGTTTTCACGGCCTCAGCGATCTTGTCGAGGTGAGTGTGGCCGGGCACGATCTCATTGTAGGCGTTGGCAATGGCGATGATCGGTCGGCTGAGCTCTTCGGGAGTCAACCCATTGGCGTAGAACAGGCTTCGATG
>JAGHDT010000350.1 GCA_021159805.1 Anaerolineae bacterium | reverse complement strand
AGCATGAAAATGTGACGCAAAGAAGGCCCTAAAGCCTGCGGCCAAGCCTTTAGGCCCGGAAGCGGAAGCTATTTTCGAAGTAGCATCTCCGGTCCCCTCTCCCATTCCGTCCGCGGAGTATGGGAGATGAAATCCCCGGTCTAGGGGGTGAAATCCCCGTTTCAGGGGAGGGTGACGCGCTTCCCAGCGCGCGGGGTCAGGGCTCTGCCGGGCTATTTTCGAAGTAGGATACAGTACTCTCCAGTGCGTCCTCTTGCGTTTGGGTGTACACTACTGGACAATCTTTTTGAAGACACTGCTCACCCAGGAGGCAACGACATGCAGGAAATAGACGACGGCCCTGTATCGCCGCACTTCCAGTCGATTAAACTGGAGAGCACGATCGACATCGAGGACCTCCGGCAAATGGGGATCTCAAACACTCTAGCAGACAACCTGCACCACAGCCCCTCCGGTGCCTGCACAGGCTGGGGCCTACCCTTCGAGATTGAGAATCCCATCGTGGTGAGCGCCGGCCCCACCAGCGTCTCTTTCACTCCCACCACCGCGCAATGGTTTGTCATCATGCATACGTCGGATACTCGCCGCCTGGATGCAGGCCCTGACGGCTTCATCTCCCCTATGCATGGCGCGGGACAGCTCAACGAACACGCAGCCACCTACGTTCTGCTCTACGAGGACGGCACCGAAGCTATGGCCGAGATCCGCCGCCGCCATCAGGTGGGGGCCTTCCAGCGTAGATGGGGAGAGAACTGCTTCCAGGCTGTGACCCACGTCAAACCTGCGCCGGTGCGCGCCTCGCACGAGCAGCTCCGACAAGGATGGGGCAAAACCCAGACCCGGGTGGACAACCCTGACGGGGGACTGTGGATGAACTGGCTTTGGGCCTGGGAGAACCCACAGCCCGGCAAGGCAGTGGTGGGCATCCGGTTTGAGCCGGTCAGCGGCACGCTGCTGGTCTTCGGCCTGGCAGCGGGAAACGCAGCCGAGAACCCACTCCGCTGGCGACGGCGGCGCAAAGCGCTACTCACCTTGCCGGCGGGCGAGACTTTCGACCCGGCATTGGATGAGCGCGGGCTGCTCAACCAGATCCAACTGGACATGGGACAGGTCATCTCGGCGTCACCACGGTTGGCCTATCCCAATGAGTCCTGGACTAACTCCTACAACAATCAGCTTCCGGTACGCTCTGAGCAGCAGGTGTTGGTTGAATACACGTCCCATCCGGACGCGTGCTTCCATCTGGCCTTTGCCGGCCACGCACCCGAGCGAGTTCCGGTTGGCGACGTGGAGGCCGGGTCCCACCGTGGACCCGTCATACCTGTGCCGCCGGCCACACAACGTGTCGCTCTCAGGGTTATCGATGCATCCTCAAGACAACCTGTCGCTGTGAAGCTGCACGTTCACGGTCAGCACGACGAATACCTCGCACCGGTGGACCGCCACCGTATTGTCAACACTGCGTGGTTTGAGGACTATAGCGTGGACTTCAGCCACCACGACCGCCACGCCTGCACCTACATCCCCGGCGAGACTATGCTGGACCTCCCTGTCGGCAAGGTCTACATCGAGATATCCAAGGGTTTCGAAATCCGCCCGGTGCGCAGGGTCGTCGAGGTTAGTGCGGAAACTGAGGAGATTGTGATCGAACTTGATAGGGTCCTGCCGTGGCGCGAGAAGGGTTGGGTCACCGCCGACACCCACGTGCACTTTCTCTCGCCGATGTCCGCCCGGCTGGAGGGCGCAGCTGAAGGCGTCAACGTCGTCAACCTGCTGGCCAGTCAGTGGGGCGAGCTGATGACCAATGTCGGGGATTTTGACGGTGCCACCACCTGGGGCAGCCGAGAGACCGGCCAGGATGGAGAGTATCTGGTCCGTGTCGGCACGGAGAACCGGCAACACGTTATGGGGCACATCTCCCTGCTGGGCTATGAAGGCCAGATCATCGCCCCGATGACCACCGGCGGCCCCGATGAGTCAGCATTGGGCGATCCCATCGAGATTCTATTGACGGAGTGGGCCCGCCAGTGCCACAGACAGGGTGGGCTGGTGGTGCTGCCACACTTCCCCAATCCGCGCGCCGAACACGCAGCCAGCATCATCAGCGGCGATATCGATGCACTGGAGATGACATCTTGGGGCGACCTGTACAGTGGCATCGACCCCTACTCGCTCTCTGATTGGTATCGCTACCTCAACTGCGGCTATATGGTGCCCGCGGTCGGCGGCACCGACAAGATGTCCGCGGCTACCGCCGTGGGCACGGTACGCACCTATGCACGCCTGGATGAACAGACCCCCTTTACCTATAGTGCGTGGATGAGCGCCGTTCGGCGTGGCGAGACCTTCGTGACTTATGGACCGCTGCTGGAGTTCAGCGTCGATGGGCTTCCTATGGGCGGACGCATTGCGATGAACCGAACCGGAGGCACCGTAGAGGTGATGTGGCAGGTAGCCAGCGTGACAGTACCAACGACGCGCGTGGAGCTCGTCGTCAACGGCGAGATCCGTGAGAGCATCGCCGTCAACGCTGCCAGCGCCGCGGGCACCTGGTCGGTCCACCTGGACAAGAGCGCCTGGGTGGCATTGCTCGTCCGCGGGCACTACGACGACCAGCCTGAGATCATCGCCGCGCACAGCTCACCGGTTATGATCGACGTCGAAGGCTCCCAGATGCTGGCAGCCGCCGACGCGGTCACTATCCTTGAGCAGATCGAGGGCGCCATGGCCTACTTCGACACTATCGGCACTCGAGCCGACGACCGGGCCTACAAACGTATGCGCCTGGTCCTAGAATCCGCACACCGCAGCCTCCACAACCGCATGCACAGAATGGGGCACTACCACGACCACACGCCTGTCACCGATCACAAGGAACATCACTAAACCCAACCATGTACGACACCGCTTTCATCAAAGAGATCATCACCAACGCCGGGAAAATCGCCAAGGACCACTTCCTCAAGGTTAGCCCCACCTGGAAGGAGGACCGCTCCTATGTCACAGACGCGGATCTCGCAGTGCAGGAGTACCTCGGCAAAGCCCTTGACACACACTTCCCGGATGACGGCATTGTGGGCGAGGAAAACGGACTGCGCAAAGCCCCAAAAGCCGGCAATCGCCGTTGGGTAATCGATCCCATCGACGGGACCGCATCCTACTCTGCCGGCCTGCCGGTCTGGGGCGTGGCCATCGCCCTGGTCGAGGGCGATCAGCCCCTGGCCGGGTTCTTCTATATGCCCATGGCTCAGGACCTGATCTACACCACGCCCGATGGACAGCTTCTTCGCAATGATCAGCCGCGGACCCTCAGAGACCCGGGGCCGCTCCACCGTGAGACCTCGCTTTTTATCGCGTCGCGGCTCCATCTCTACTATACCGTGTCGCCCAGCTACCCCGGCAAGCTGCGCAACCTGGGTGCCTCCATGGCTCACCTCAGCTACGTCGCGACCGGGAGCGCCGACGCGGCATTGATCGAACGCGTCTATATCTGGGATATCGCTGCAGGTATGGCGATGCTGAATGCAGTGGGTGGAGTCATGCGCTACATTGACGGCACACCGGTCACGCTGGGCCCCCTCCTCTCCGGGAGTCCGATGCACCTTCCGCTGCTGGCCGGCCATCCGGAGATGGTCTCTGCCTTCTCGGAGATCATCACTTTCAATGCCGCAGGATACGATGATCGCTAGGCAGGGCGATCCTCAAGCGACACATTCTGAGCTGCCTGGCACTGACCGAGTCGGAGTCGACCCACAATACACTGGCTCCGCAGATGGCACATCAGGTGGAATACACGTTTTATAAAGATAGGAGCGACTATGACAACAGAGAGCAAGCAGGTAGCTTTGCGGTGGATCGATGAACACCAGGATCTCATCGTCGACGCGCACCAGAAGGCGTGGGATTTCGCGGAGGTGGGGCTCCAGGAGATGCAGACCAGCAAGCTGCTGGCCGACATCCTGGAGGAGAACGGCTTCACCGTCGAACGTGGGGTCGCTGGAATGCCATCGGCATTTGTCGCGACCTACGGGTCGGGTGGCCCCGTCATCGGCATGATGGCGGAGCTGGATGCCCTACCGGGGCTCTCGCAGGAAGCCGTACCCTACCGCAAGCCCCGTGTCGACGGCGCGCCGGGACACGGATGCGGGCACTGCGGCTACGCCGCCACCGCATTGGGTGGCGCCCTGGCGACCAAGGCCGCAATGGAGGCTCACGGCATCCCCGGAACCATCAAGTGCTTCGGCTGTCCGGCGGAGGAGACGCTGGTCGGCAAGGTCTTTATGGTGCGTGACGGCATCTTCGATGGCCTTGACGCATGCCTGGGACACCATCCGGGCGGCGCCAACGGAGCCTCGCTGGGCAGCGGTAACGCGATGAACTCCGTGAAATTCGAGTTCTTTGGCAAGGCCAGCCACGCGGCGGGCTCCCCGGAACAGGGCATCAGCGCGCTGGATGCGGTAGAGCTGATGGATGTCGGGGTCAACTTTATGCGCGAACACGTCGTCCAGGAGACGCGGATGCACTACGTCATCGAGGAAGGTGGGCACGAGCCCAACGTAGTCCCCGCCTACGCACGGAGCTGGTATTATGT
>JAGHDT010000067.1 GCA_021159805.1 Anaerolineae bacterium | reverse complement strand
GCGAGCGGAGTCAAGTCTGTACCTGCATAGGCCGCATAGCAGTGCACGTTCTTGCCAACATCAATTGCCACATATAGGGGTTGCGTGGTACTATGGAACTGCATGAGTAGCCTCCTTTGGCGGTTAGTGTGTCCTAACCTCAACTATACCCCGAAGGGCTACTCATGTTCATACCAGGGCGTACGCATCTCAGCCGAATAGGAGCAGCTACCGTCATCCCGAGCGGGTCAACCGGACACCCGCAGGAAAAAGCGTGACAGTCGAAGGATCTCGCCCCCTCAATTGCACACGCCACGGCGAAGCCCCAGATCCCTCGACTGCGCTCGGGATGACGGCTCTTGCCCCGGAGTTGACCAGACGCGTACGCCCCAGCACTTGGACAACATTGTAAAACAAGCGAAGCATGATAGCATAATTGCCTATCGAGCATGGAGGTGCTGTGCAATGGACGATGACCAACCGAAGAATCTATCTGAGGCTTCATTGAGACTGACCTCGGGAGGCAGCTATCACCAACTACAGAGCAGCCAGACGCCAACTCGACCGAAGCCCGAACAGATGACATCTCGACTCGAAGCCAGACCCAAGCGCCGCGTGATCCCCAGGCTGTGGAACGTATTCAAGAACATCGCGATCCTCTTCTCGTTCCTGGTGAACATTGTATTGGTGATAGTTGTCGCGATCTTGGTTCTGCGGGCGGACTCGATCTTCTCGATCAAGACGGAGGTCGCCGAGCCGCTGCTCCTGGACCTCGACCAGGCCTTTGCAGCCCTGGGGGAGTCTACGATCCAGTCCACAATCTACATCACGGATACGATACCCGTCGTCTTTGACATTCCGCTGGAACAGAACACTGACGTCATCCTGACCCAGCCCGTGCCCCTGAACATGCCGGCCCAATTCATGATTTCCGGTGGTGGCGGCACGATCAACGGTACGGTCACCATGAGCCTTCCCCAAGGCCAGGCCCTGCCGGTGGTGCTGAGGATAAACGTGCCGGTCAGCACCACGGTCCCTGTCATCGTGGATGCCCCCGTCACGATTGACGTCGCGGAGGCGGGCATGGGGCCCGCTATCGAGCAACTTCGCGCCGTCTTCAGGCCTATGACAAGCTTCGTTCAAAGCCTGCCCGACTCCGCCGAGGAGCTACTCCAACCCAATGATTGATCGTCCCGTCTGCAATTACGAGGGGTCCGAATACAGCAGTGAATTCTGGACCCAGGCCCGCACATATGAGGATGCCGTAGAGCGCATCGCACTCCAGGCGATCCTTCCCCGCCACGGCAAGACCATCCTGGAGATCGGAGCGGGCTTCGGCCGTCTGACCGATCTTTACACCGGCTATGAGACCGTCGTCTTGCTCGACTACGCCCACACCCAGTTGGCACAGGCCGTCGAGCGGCTTGGCACGGCGGGTCTCGGCAACAAGCCACACTTCGTCTTTGTACAGGCGAATTTCTACCACCTGCCCTTCGTGGCAGGCCGTTTCGATACCGTGACTATGATCCGCACGCTGCATCACGCCGTCGACGCGCCCGCCGTCCTGCGCAATGTGGCGGAGATGCTGGTCCCGTCAGGCGCCTTTGTGTTAGAGTTCGCCAACAAGCACAACGTCAAGGCCATCGCACGCTATCTGCTGCGCCACCAGGACTGGTCCCCCTTCGACCGCGAGCCGGTGGAGTTCGCCGATCTCAACTTCGACTTCCACCCCCAATGGATGTGGGATCAGCTAGCCGGCCTCGGCCTACACCGCGAAGCCGTGCGCACAGTCTCACACTTCCGGATAGGATTGCTGAAGCGCCGGCTCCCGACGCGGTTACTCGTTGCGCTGGACGCTCTCGTGCAGCCAACAGGGTCGCTGTGGCAGCTCAGCCCCAGCGTCTTCGTGCGTGCACGCGCGCGTGCTGATGCAACCGGCACAAAAGCGTCCGCGGATGCCGTGGCACCCGCGGGGGCTGTGGCGCCTGCGGGTGCTGTCGCACCCGTGGACGCCTTCTTCCGCTGCCCGGCCTGTGGGGAGCCGCTCGGGTCCCCACCGCAAGCTGAGTTCAACTGCACGTGCGGAAGAACGTGGCGCAAGAACGGCGAGATCTACGATTTCCGTTACCCTACAGACTGAAGACCCATGCAAATGCAATTCATCCGGGAGGCGCGCCCCGATCCAGAGCGCCGGCGGCGGCTAAAGCGCGCGCTCTTCATCACCATATTGGGAAACCTTGGGCTTGCCGTGGGCAAGGGCATTGTGGCGGCGATCTCAGGCAGCGCCGCACTCTACGCGGACGCCGCCAACTCCATATCGGACGTCTTCTACTCCCTGCTGATGTCGCTCGGACTATGGATTGCGCAACAGCCGCCGGACCAGAGCCACCCCCAGGGCCACGGCCGTTTTGAGCCGTTGGCAGGTCTGATGGTCGCCGCTGCGATGACACTAGCCGCCTACGAAGCGGCTAGAGTGGCCGTAGTCCGACTCATAGCCGGTGGGACCGCGGTATCCGGAGGTTGGCCCACGGTGGCACTGGTATCCAG
>JAGHDT010000562.1 GCA_021159805.1 Anaerolineae bacterium | reverse complement strand
TCTCCTGACCTCATTCTTCTGGCTGCCGTTTCTCGCTGAGCGGCAGTACGTGCGCTTGGACGTGGCCGGCGATGGACACTACGATTTCCGCAATCACTTCGTCCTTCCTCAGGATCTATTTGCGCTGGTTATGCCTCTTGACGGACGCGCGAGCGCTCCCGATGTCCGTATGACGGCGGGTCTGGTGCCGGTGTGTTGGCTCTGGGCGGCACGCTGTACGCCGTACGCGGGCGCCGTTTCAGGGACATTGGGTTCTATGCTCTGAGCAGTGGGCTTCTGCTGTGGTTGATCCTTCCCAGTTCCCGGCCGCTCTGGGAGTCGGTACCCGGGCTATCCTACTACCAGTTTCCTTGGCGCTTCCTGGGGCCTGTCGCTGCGCTCCTGATACCGCCTGTCGCCGGCCTCGGCGCTCTTCCCAGTCCTATGAGAGACGGGTCACACCGCTTGGCAGCCCTCACACCGGCTATCCTGGGTGCGGTTGCCGTCGGAATCCTGGCGAGTGCGCTTCCAGGGATCTCTGCGCTGTCGTGGGAGCCGGGCCTTGGGTTTATTGCCCAGGAGGACATCATAGCCGCTGAACTTGGTGGGCGTTGGCGAGGTACAACTTCGACCAATGACTTCGTCCCGACATCCGTGGAGATGATCCCCGGTCCGCAGGAGAGCGTCATCGCCTCGTTCAGGAAGCCGCCGGTGGATCGGGTCAATCGCCATACCCTCCCCGATGGGGCCGCAGTTACGATTGTGCCGGACCTTCCCTGGGTCAACCGTTTCTCTGTAACAGCCAGTGAAGCCTTCCAACTGCGTCTCTACCTATTTGACTTCCCGGGCTGGCAGGGATACGTGGATGGGATCCCCGTGCCTATAGAGATCGCGCATCCGGAGGGCTTCATCACCGTCGCTGTCCCAGGGGGGCGGCACGACGTTGTGGTGCGCTTTGAGTCCACACCCATCCGAGATCTGGCATGGGACCTATCAGGACTGGGTGTGGCGCTGCTGCTGGCCACGATGACTTATCTGACGCTGCGTGATCGCCGCTACACAGCTTCTGAGCTGGTGACGACGGCCCGGCGCCCGCTCGATACGCACCGCCCCGGGCAGATCAGTGTGGGACGTGAGGCCTGTGCTGTCGCCGCGATAGGTGGCATTGTCATCGCCGTCGGGTTGCTCAAGGCCACCGTCTTCGATCCCCAGGCGTGGTTTGACACTATGTCGCCACTTGACACCCCGATCCCAGCCGATTTCCAGCAACACGCCAACTTCGGTGGCGAGGTATCTATGCTGGCCTACGATCTCTCAAGCGACGTGGTCCTGCCCGGCGACACACTGGAGATCACGCTCTACTGGATCGCGGAGCACCCCATCACGGCAACGTACCAATCCTTCGTGCATCTCGTCTATCCCGAGGGACAGATACAGAGTCAGTCGGACCATCTAAACCCGGGGGGCTTCCCGACGGACCTGTGGCCAACCGATCGCTATGTCGTGGACCGGCATCAGTTGAGGATACCGGACGATGCAGCAGCAGGATCGTATCTGGTCTCGGTAGGGCTGTTCACTCTGGATACTCACGCGCGGTTACCCGTCGTGGCAGCGCAGTGCGGTCAGCGGCTGGACTCGGTTATCCTCTGTCAGAGCATCTACGTAGAGAGGTAATACAACAGATGGCAAAAACCAAGACATCATCGAGATCACAACACCGAAGTCGACGGAGCCGGCAGAGATCTCAGACCTGGTTGCGGTGGGGGCTAGGTGGCGCCCTGCTCCTCGTTGTTGTACTGGTCGCAGTGCCATCGCTGCTATCACCGAAGTCGCCCGGCAGCGGCCCGCGTGAGGCCGAATGGCTCTCTGGGATCAGCGGTTACTCATACGATGCTGGTGAGACCGACTATCTCTATCCGAACCCGGCTGGGTCTGGCACGGCTCGGAAGTGGCTGCCAGCACTGGGAGAGGCAGACGCACCGGTGGTCATCATCGAGTTCAGTGATATCTTCTGCAGTCACTGCCGCAACTACAACCTCAATGCCCTGCCCGAGATCTTGGATGAGTACGTGGCGACCGGCAAGGTTCGCTACGTGGACCATTTCTATGGTTTTAGGCGCAGCCTGGAGGAGGGCGCCGCTCTCTCCACCCTCTGCGCAGCAGAACAGGGGCGCTACTTTGAGTACAAGCATGCACTTTTCCAGTCTCTGGAGCTCGGCACCTACAATGTTGGCCGCGCCGCCCGTGTCGCCGGTATCGATGAAGATCAGTTTGATGCGTGCGTGCAGGATCAGCGGTATCTCGACGCGCTGCAGGAGATGGTCTTCGTCGACAATAGCGGCGTGTCTGCCACACCCACGTTCTTGGTTAACGGCACGATGATCTCAGGTAACGACCCTGAGGGTATCCGGAGGCTGATCGATGAGGCTCTGGCGGAGGGCTAGTCTTCACGAGGTCACACAGCACATCGTGACTCCATGAGAACACGGGACGGCTTGCGGGCCGCCCCGTTGGCGTTATCTGTAAGTCTGTGGCCAGCTACTCGCTAAGGGTGCGGCGGAAGATGTCTTCCATGTCCTCGTTGTTGCTGCCACGGCCCCGTCGCTTGCGGCTCCCGCGCTCACGGAAGCGGCGCCCATCGCCCTGTGCTTGTTCTTGCGCCTGCAGGAAAGCGATCTCCATCGGGGAGACACCAGGCTCTTCGTCTTCGACGACGTCGGGCTGGGGATCTCCTGTGTTCAAAGTGAAATCAATCTGGCGCTTGCGCCGATCCACGCTGCGGACCGTGACCTGAATAGTCGCACCCATGTGCGTGATTTCCTCGGGATTGCGGACGTAGGTGCCCATTTCGCGCACGTGCAGTAGGCCGGGGCGCTCTGCGCCGATGTCTACAAAAACACCGTATCGCTCCATTCGCACGACCTTACCGTAAAAGGTCTGCCCGACCTCCAGGTCCTGCCACTCGACGTCGGGAGGCTCGACCATAGTGAGGGCAATGCGACCTCGATCGGGGTCCACACTCTGGACCCAAACCGAGACCTGGTCGCCTACATTGACGACATCGGTCACCTTCTTGACCCTGCCGGTGGCAAGCCTTGAGATATGCATAAGTCCATTACGTTCTAACCCCACATCTACGAACGCACCGTAGAGCTCCGTTCGTGTGATGGTGCCCTGCAGGTACATCTTGGGCTGAATCTCCCCGATCGACGTGGGTTGTTGTATCGTCTCTTCCGGCATTCGCTTACTTACTCCTTGAACAGGTGGATGCTATCTATAACAGCTATATATTATAGTGCAATGCACAGGCTTGTCAAACGCGCCTCCTCCCTGCGTAGGGTATCTTTCGCTTAGAAAATACGTACGCCACACTCCAGCGTGAGCACAATCCACCTCTCTAGGGGGCCATCGCCCATCCCCAAAGTGAGGGAAGTAGTTCCTCATCCGAAGCAGTGCCTCACCCTTTGGAGTATTCTTTCAGCTCGCGACTGATGCGCCGCCGTGAATCTCGCTCGGCGATCACCCGCCGCTTATCATATTGGCGCTTGCCCTTGGCCAGGCCGATCTCAACCTTGGCATAGGGTCCCTTCATATACATCCTCAGCGGTACAACCGTATAGCCGGACTGTTGTATAGCGCGTTCCAGCTTGGCAATCTCCCGGCGGTGCAGGAGCAGCTTCCTTTGGCGGGTCGGGTCGTGACTAGACCGCCCGGCTTGCTCATAGACGGCAATGTGGACGTCCACCAGCCACAGCTCGTGGTTGCGCAGCGTCGCATACCCCTCGCCGAGGCTCACTGCGCCGGCGCGAATGGATTTGATCTCTGTGCCGGTTAGCACAATGCCTGCTTCGTACCTATCCTCGATCGTGTACTCAAACCGAGCTTTGCGGTTTGTCGCGACAACCTTCACGTCGTCAGTTCTCATTTACCGTCTCATTCAGATAGTCGATAGCCCGTTGCAGCTGCGGGTCCTCGCCCGCAGGCGTATCGGGAGTGTAGTCAACTTCGATATCAGGCGTCAATCCGTTGGTGTGCAGGGCCTGCTCGTCGGGTGTGAACCACCGCGCAATTGTGACGCGCAGCTGTGAACCATCATCCAGGTTGTTGGGGAGCTGCACGGATCCCTTGCCAAGAGTCACTGTCCCGATCAGGACCGCACGATCACGATCTTGGAACGCGCCCGCCACGATCTCCGAGGCGCTGGCGCTGCCGCCATTGACCAGAACGACCATCGGGATCTCCTCGCCCAAATCGCCGTCGGCTGATCGAAACCGCTGCTCGTGTCCGGTGTTATCCCGCTGAATGGCTACGAGTCCTTCATCCAGGAATAGGTCGGCTACACCGATGGCCTGCCCCAGCCAACCACCGGGATTGCTCCGCAGATCGAAGATCAGCGCGCGTGGACTCTCGGAAAGCAGCTCTGACAACGCCGCCTCGACCCGCTCAGTGGCATTTGCGTCAAACTCCGTGAGCCGCAGATAGGCAACGCCGTCCTCAAGCATCTTGGAATCGACGATTGGCATCTCAATGCTGGCACGCGTCACGGTTATAGTGACGTGCTCCGGCTCTCCCGGCCGGATAATCTCCAATTCAGCATCCGTACCTGCTGGACCTCGGATGTAGGCGATCGCCTCATAGAGACCCAGCCCAACGATGGATTGGTCACCCACAGCAACAATGAGGTCGCCAGTCAACACCCCCGCGGCCTCCGCAGGTTGTCCCGGGATCAGATTGGCGATCTCCAGGTAGCCATCCTCGCGCATCGAGACCATGGCCCCGATGCCCTCAAACGCGCCGCTCGCGTCCTCATTCAGAATTGCCGTGATGTCCGGTTCAATGAAGGAGGTGTAGGGATCGTCGAGGGTCATCAGCATCCCCCGTACGGCGCCATAGGCGAGGTCGTCCCCATCGGGGATCTCACCGTAGTATTGCTCCTTAAGAAGCTCAAGCACGGTGCGCACCAGGTCATAGTTGAAGTCCGCTGTGGGCTCCCCGTCTCCCGCGTCCCCGCTCTCACTCTCCGCAGTTGGTGTTGCTGTCAGGGCATCCTCCGCTTCATTGCCCTCCCGCACATCTCCTGACTCCAAGGGCAATGGCGTCGCCTGTGGCTCGGGCTCATCGGTCCCCTGCACCGGCTCCGTCGCCACTTCCGTAGCCGGCATCGAGCGACCTGAAACGCGACCGATCACCAGACCACCCGCAAATGCGCCAGCCACAAGCGCCCCCACAACAATCAATATCCCAACGATAAGTAAGACCTTCTTCATCTTCTTCTCCTCAGATTACCTGGCTTCACAGAAACGGGGTAGGGGACCTAGTGTCTTGCCCCGCCGATCCAGGTTCGCCGCAACTCCGTCGTCCTCTGTATGATTGTTTGACAACTGTCTATCTTATCACAAATGCCCTTTGATACAAGCCGGGAACGTTTGGCGCGTACAGGATCAAGACCCGGTGGGGGACCGGTTACACTATTCGAAAAGCCTGCTGGGGGGCCAGTTCACCCATCTCGTATCTTCTGACTATTTATATTATGTCAACTTGGACCCCGCACCGCAAGCCACTTCACGTCCCAAACAGGTCCATCACTATTGTGTCCCAGCGTCCAATTACAGCTGGGGCGAAACTGGCTTCGTCGCCATTGGGCTAGTCAAACATCCTGCAGCTTAGTCCGTTCGTCAGGCGCTGCCAGCACAACGGGCCTCTTGAGAGTGGGTC
>JAGHDT010000150.1 GCA_021159805.1 Anaerolineae bacterium | reverse complement strand
GTCTTGATGCAACTTGACAGATTGTCCTGGTAGCAGCTAAGCGTTCGGCTCTGCCTTGCCCAACCTCCAGAGTGCTGGATTGTGATCCAGCACGAGCGTGACCCACATTATGAGGTCACTTTGCCGTTCCTTATAGTCGGATTCCCGGAGGTATGGGGGCCTCCCGGCTAGCTCTTGGCGGTGCCGGGACGCCCGGGCACCAGCCCGCGCTCGTCCCAATCCATCGACCATCCCCGCGGCTTGGGAAAGGATTCCCACCAGCGATCAGGGGCCTTCTCGTCCTGCTCGGCCGGGTTCGTCTTGGGCGTCGTCTTGGTTTCTGTGGTTTCCATCGCTCTTCCCCTCTTGGCTGCTAAGCTCGATGTGACTCGCGCCGGGCTGCAATCAGCCGGTTGAGCGCGAACATATAGGCTCTGGCGCTGGCGACAACGATGTCGTTGTCGGTGCCGCGGCCGCTGAAAACGGTGCGTGCCTCTCCGTTGACCGGCTCATCAGTTCGAATGCGGATGGTCACGCGCCCGACGGCGTCGATACCCTCGGTGATAGCCTCGATGGAGAACTCAATGAGATCGTTGGGCTCTCCGATGACCCGGTCGATGGCGCGGCAGACCGCGTCGACCGGCCCCGTGCCGTGGTCGGAATCGCAGTAGATCTGCCCATCGGGGCCCTTGATACGGACTGTTGCGGTGGGGATGCTGTGGTCACCACACGAGATCTGGATGTGTTCGAGGTGATAGGTCTCCTGGAAGAACATCTCAGCCTCGTCGGCAACAATGGCCTCCAAGTCGCGCGTTTCCACGGTCTTCTTCTTGTCGGCGACTTCCAAGAACCGGTGATATACTTTCTCGAACTTCTCATCGCCCAATTCGTAACCCAACTCGCTCAGCCGGTGTCGCAGTCCGTGACGTCCCGACCTGGCGGACAGGATAATCTCGGAGTCGGGCACGCCGACATCGCGCGGATTGATGATCTCGTAAGTGGTGCGCTCCTTGAGCACACCATCCTGGTGGATACCGGACGAGTGCGCGAAGGCGTTTGAGCCGACGATGGCCTTGTTGGGTTGCACCGGAATGCTGGTGAGATGGCTGACCAGCCGGCTGACCGGATAGAGCCTGGTGGTGTCGATCCGGCTATCGAAGCCGAAGAAGTCTCGGCGTGTCTTGAGTGCCATCACGACTTCCTCAAATGAGGCATTGCCGGCGCGCTCACCGATTCCGTTGACCGTGACCTCAACCTGACGGGCGCCGTTGCGCACGCCGGCTAAGGTGTTCGCAGTAGCCAGGCCGAGATCGTTGTGGCAGTGGACGGAGATAATGGCGCGGTCGATGTTGGGCACGTTGTTCAGAATCCCCCGGATGAGCAAGCCAAACTCCTCAGGCGATGTGTAGCCCGTGGTGTCGGGGATGTTGACCACCGTAGCGCCGGCATCGATGACGGATTCGAGCACGTGGTAAAGGTAGTCCGGATCAGCGCGTCCGGCGTCCTCAGTGTAGTATTGGACGTCGTCCACAAATCGTTTGGCGTACCGCACGGCATTGACGCCCATCTCAAGAGCCCCCTCACGAGTGGTGCGTAGCTTGTACCGTATGTGCACGTCGGAGACCCCCAGCCCGGTATGGATACGGGGACGTGCTGCGTTCTTCAGCGCTTCTGCTGCCGCATCGATATCGCCCTCGCGTGCCCGGGTCAGACCGCAGATGACGCAGTCACGGATCTCCTGTGAGATAACCTGGACGGCCTTGAAGTCGCCCGGTGAGGAGATCGGGAACCCAGCTTCGATCACATCAACCTTCATCGCCTCAAGGACGCGGGCAATCTCCAGCTTCTCGGTGACATTGAGGGCCGCTCCCGGGGACTGTTCTCCGTCACGCAGCGTCGTATCGAATACGATGATATGATCGTGATCGTCGATCCGGTTGCCGTTGCTAACCCCACTCTCGTCCATTCGCTTGTCTCCTCCTTGTTTGCAGAGGAAAGGGTACTTAGGTGCTAAGGGATAGGGGTAAGGGGCATGGTTACTGATCGAGCCCCTAACCCGTATCCCTTTTCCCCTATTCCTTTGTCTTAACCTTCCCAGTTTTCCGGCCGCAGGGAACGGACGGCCGCGCCAGCCTGCCACATCTCGGACTCGCGCATCGTCTTCAGCTCGGCATCGAGCCGTTCTTTGTAGTCATCCGCGCTGTTGGTCTCAAGCACGATGCGCGTCTCCTCACCGGATACGACGCTCTCGTACAGATCATCAAAGACGGGGGCAACTGCGTCGCGGAACCGGGGCAGCCAGTCGAGGGCGCCACGCTGGGCCGTTGCGCTGCAGTTGGCGTACATCCAGTCCATACCGTTCTTGTCCACCAGGCGGATCAGGCTCTGGGTCAGTTCCTCAACCGTCTCATTGAAAGCCTCGCTGGGCGAGTGCCCGTGCTTGCGGAGCACGTTGTACTGAGCCTCCATCACGCCGGCCAGGGCACCCATGAGGATACCGCGCTCGCCGGTGAGATCGCTGTGGACTTCCTTCTCAAATGTCGTGGGGAAGAGATACCCCGAGCCGATGGCAATGCCGAGCGCGGTGGCGCGTTCAGCTGCGCGACCGGTGAAGTCCTGATGCACGGCGAAGCTGCTGTTGATGCCGGCGCCAGCCAGGAAGTTTGCACGGACGCTGGTGCCGGACCCTTTTGGGGCAACCATAATCACATCTACGTTATCCGGTGGGATCACGCCTGTTCTGTCGCCAAAGACAATCGAGAAGCCGTGGGAAAAATAGAGGGCGTCACCCTCCTTGAGGTGCGATTTGAGTCTGGGCCAGGTTATCATCTGCGCCGCATCGGAGACCAGGAACTGGATAATGGTGCCCCGGTCCATCGCTTCCTCCAAATCGAACAGCGTCTTTCCCGGGACCCAACCGTCGGCCACAGCTTTATCCCAGGCCGCCGGGTCGCCCTTCCACTGGCCTACAATGACGTTGATGCCATTGTCGCGCATATTCAGTGATTGAGCCGGTCCTTGTACACCGTAACCCAATACTGCGACGACCTCATCTTTCAGAGCTTCTCTGGCCTTCTCAAGCGAGAACTCCTCACGAGTCACGACCTCTTCAACGACGCCACCAAAATCGATCTTCACCATATCTCTTCTCCTTGTCCTTGTTCAGACAGCTTCAACTGAATCTCCAGCGAGTCCGCGGCATTGCGCCGCGTGACTTAGCTGCCCTCCGGGCCGGCAGAATCGCCCACCGACGCGCCAGTGCCGCGCGCCATAGCTACGCGACCTGTGCGCACCATCTCGACGATACCGTAGGGCCGTAACACATCGACGAGGCCATTGATCTTGTCATCAGTCCCGGTTACCTCAACCATCAGCGTCTTGAGGCCAACATCCACAACACGCGCCCGGAAGGTCTCGACGATCTGCATGATTTCAGCGCGTGAGGCACCGCCATCGGCGCTGATCTTGATAAGTGCCAGGTCGCGCATCACAGCCGGGGTATCGGTCACGTTGTGGACCTGGATGACGCTGACCAACTTGTACAGGTTCTGCACCACCATCTCGACGTTGGTGTGTGTGCTGTCCACCACGATGGTCATCCGGCTGACGCCGGGCTGCTGGGTATGGCCGACGCTCAGGCTCTCGATGTTGTAGGCCCGTCGGCGGAACAGACTGGCAACTCGGTTCAGGACACCGGGTTTATCTTCGACGAGGACAACGAGTGTGCTCTGCATTTTCTCTCCTCCCTTGGAAGGTCTACCGACCTTGATAGGTCCTCCGACCTACTCTTCGTCACTGGCTGGGTGTGAACGCCGAATCATATCGTGCAATGCTGCGCCTGCAGGAACCATCGGATAGACGTTGCCATCCTCGCCTTCCTTGGCGATCTGGAACTCGACGAAGCTCGGCCCGTCCACCTTGCGCGCCTGCGCGATGGCGTTCCGGGCCTCTGATC
Source organism: Anaerolineae bacterium (assembly GCA_021159805.1). Lineage (GTDB taxonomy): Bacteria > Chloroflexota > Anaerolineae > B4-G1 > SLSP01 > PWVB01. Next base: position 3,522 of record JAGHDT010000150.1, on the reverse strand, counting down.
GTGTTGTGGCACGCCACGCCGGAATGCCATAGGCCTCGACCAGCTTCACGAAATCGGGGTTCAGCAAGATCGTGGATTCGTAGCGTTTTTCATAGAAGAACTCCTGCCACTGCCGAACCATGCCGAGACAGTTGTTGTTGGCTAGGGCGATACGAATTGGCAGCTTCTCCTGCACTACGGTGGCCAGATCGTGCATCGTCATCTGGAAGCCGCCGTCGCCGGCGATCATCCAGACTTCGCGATCCGGCTGGCCGAACTGCGCACCGATGGCCGCTGGCAGGCCGAATCCCATCGTGCCCAATCCACCGGAAGTGACCACGGAGTAGGGGACATCGTTGAGATAGTACTGAGCAGCCCACATCTGGTGTTGTCCGACGTCGGTCACCACTATCGCCTGTCCTTCAGTGGCTTCCCAGATGTCGTTGATGAAGTGGGCAGCGACGAGGTGTCCGTTCTCCGGCCGGTTTAGGATGTCGCGGCGATGGCTATCGCTGCGCCACTCCTGGATCTTCTCGATCCAAGCCGGGTGTGATTTTTCCTCCACCAGCGGGATGAGCTGCTGGAGCACCTGGCGGAGGTCGCCCAGGATCGGTAGGTCGACCGCTACGATCTTGCCCAGCTCTGCGGCGTCGGCATCCACGTGGATGCGCTGTGCGCCGGGGGTGTAGAGATCCAATTTGCCTGTCACGCGGTCGTCGAACCGCATACCGAAGGCCATAATCAGGTCGGATTCCTGGATGGCCTGGTTGACGTAGGCCTCACCGTGCATACCCATCATGCCCAGCGCCAACGGATGGGATTCGGGGAAGCCGCCCTTGCCCAGCAAGGTCAGCGCCACCGGAATCTCCGCCTTCTCAACGAAGGCGCGCAGTTCCTGCATAGCCTTTGACATCAAGACTCCCTGGCCCGCGAGGATGATGGGGCGTTCGGCCTTGTTGATCAGTGCTGCGGCTTGCTTGACGAGTTCGGGCGCGCCTGCGCCTACGGGATGATAGCCCGGGAGGTTGACCTCCTCATCCGGGACGACAAACTCGGTTGATGCAATCTGAACGTCTTTGGGAAGATCAATGAGGACGGGACCGGGCCGTCCGCTGCGGGCGATGTAGAAGGCCTCATGGATGGTTGCAGCTAGGTCTGCCACGTCGGTGACCAGGTAGTTGTGTTTGGTGACGGGGAGGGTGACCCCCGTGATGTCGGTTTCCTGGAACGCATCCGTGCCGATCAAGCTTGAGGGGACCTGACCGGTGATGCAGACGATCGGGGACGAGTCCATAAATGCCGTGGCGATACCGGTCACCAGGTTGGTTGCGCCGGGGCCTGATGTAGCGATCGCTACGCCAACCTTACCCGATACACGGGCATATCCGTCGGCTGCATGCGCCGCGCACTGCTCGTGCCGCATCAACACGTGATGAATGCCGAAGTCCTGGCGCGGATGGTACGTGTGCATGATGGCGCCCCCGGGGATGCCGAAGGCCACCTCCACACCTTCCCGCCGCAACATCTCCCATACGATTTCTGCACCGGTTTTCTTCATTCGATCTCCTCCTCCTCTTTCTCCACAAAAAAACCGCCCTTGTTGGGCGGTTCTTGCTGGCTATTCCGGCCTACTGCTGCTCTGGTTCTAGGCTCTGCTCCAGCAACCTACCCGCCCACGCTCCCGCTGGTAAGCAGGAGCCCGAGAATCCTGAGAACGACAACGACAAGCAGACCAAGAATGACTTGGCCGACTTGTATGACGTTCTTCAGAGCTACTGCTGCGCCGGATTGGCTGCTACGGGTGTTCACAGAGTACCTTCCCCTATTTAATGAAGAAACCGCCCTGTTGGGCGGCTTCAGTGTGCACTTGTCTTCTCAGTGTGCTGGCCTGGTTTGCCCAACCGTTTACGCCTCCTTGTCAATAACAATGACAAGAAGATTGCTAAGCAAGACGATGGACAGCAGTTGCGAGTTCATTGGCGAATCATTCCCCTCTTATTGAGAACGATTATACAACACCCTGGGCTGCCTGTCAAGACAACTTTGCCTTATTCAGTCCAATTGGCAGTTTATTTGAAGATCGTCTTCATAATTCGGGTGATCCACCGGCGCATTGCACTTGTATTCTCAGCAAAGATGTCGTATTATTGATGTATTATCCCTCACAGTTGCGGGGGCAACTGTATATTCAAGTTCCAGGAGGAGAGAGATGTCTGAAGAACTGAATCCCTTTGAGATTGCTCAAAGGCAGTTGGATACGGCTGCGGAGATCATGCAGCTTGATCCGGCTGTGCACGAGTTTCTTAGGTGGCCCATCCGAGAACTACACGTAACACTTGCTGTACGTATGGACGATGGTTCAACCCAGATCTTCCACGGTTTCCGCGTTCAGTACAACGACGCACGCGGACCGTCAAAGGGTGGTCTGCGGTTCCATCCACACGAGACCATCGACACCGTGCGCGCGCTGTCCGCGTGGATGACCTGGAAGACCGCGGTGATGGATATCCCTCTGGGTGGCGCCAAGGGCGGCGTTATCTGTAACCCCAAAGTTATGTCCCCGGGGGAGCTGGAGCGACTGAGCCGTGCCTACATCCGCCAGGTGGGGCGCATCCTGGGCGAGAATCTGGATGTCCCGGCACCTGATGTCTACACCACACCTCAGATTATGGCCTGGATGATGGACGAGTACTCAGTTTTGCGCGGCTACAATGTCCCCGGGATGATCACCGGGAAACCTCTGCCGCTGGGCGGCTCCGCCGGACGGGGAGACGCTACAGCCCGCGGTGGGATGTACTGCGTTCGTGAGGCTGCCAAGTTGCTGGGGCTCAAGACTGAGGGCATGTCAATGGCCATCCAGGGTTTCGGCAATGCCGGTCAGTATGCGGCGACGTTGGGGCCGGAGCTACTCGGCGCGCGTATCGTCGCTGCATCCGACTCACAGGGCGGCGTCTACAACCCCAAGGGGCTAGATCCCGATGCGCTGATCGCTCACAAGATGGAGACCGGATCGGTCGTTGATTTCCCCGGGTCCGATAGCATCACCAATGCCGAGCTTCTGGAGCTGGATGTCGACATTCTGGTGCCGGCAGCCCTCGAGAATCAGATCACACTCGACAACGTTGACCAGGTCAAGGCAAAGATCGTTGCCGAGCTGGCCAACGGCCCGACGACACCGGACGCCGACGATATCCTGTACAAGAAGGGTATCTACGTGATCCCCGACTTCCTGTGCAACGCCGGTGGTGTGACGGTTTCATACTTCGAGCAGGTCCAGAACTCCTATGGCTACTACTGGAAGGAGCTCGAGGTCCACAAGCTGCTGGATGAGAAGATGACCACGGCGTTCCACTCCGTTGCGGAGGCCGCCAAAGCTTATGACATCAACAACCGCATGGCCGCTTATGTTGTGGCAGTGGGTCGGGTTGCCGAGGCCTGCAAGCTGCGAGGCTGGGTGTAGTCAATCCTCGGGATGTGGAAAGTTAGCCGACAAGGCAACGGTAGATCGGGTATCCCGATCTACCGTTTTTCGTTGTACCGGGG
>JAGHDT010000459.1 GCA_021159805.1 Anaerolineae bacterium | reverse complement strand
CTCTTATGTTCTCGTGCGTCCAGACATCGGCACTGAGACGGCAGCGTCTAGACAGATCCCGTGTTCACTTGTGCGCGGGTGCGCGTCCACGACACAGGACAAGACGCAGTGTGCGAGGATTCGCGCCTCCTTTCTCAGTCTGTGGGTGGTCTCTTCCATCCGCCGAGAGCCACGCTCAAGCCCCAAGCCTCACCTGGGCCAGAAGCCCCTAGGCCCGCAGAGCAACGCCGCATTTGTTGCCGCAACGCCACGGAGAAGAGCACATAGATCGGTGTAGATCCGTGAGATTCGTGGTCTCTCTGCCTTGACAGTTCTCACAACGGTGGTATATTTGCCTTGGTTCGGACAGGCAACTGCCCAACCACAAAACAGGTCAAGCCCCTGTAGCTCAATTGGATAGAGCGCCTGCTTGCGGAGCAGAAGGTTACAGGTTCAACTCCTGCCGGGGGTACAAAGAGCGCCCTGAGTGATCTCACTCAGGGCGCTTTTCTGTTGTCGAAGGCTAATCGGCCGGCTCCGCCACGCCGAACGACTCCACGTACGCCAGCGACTGGTGACGGAAGTAGGTATTGTAGAGCTCTGCGTAGTGTCCCTCGGCGGCCAGAAGGTCTTCGTGCGTGCCCTCCTCCATGATCCGCCCGTGGTCCATCACGATGATGCGATCGGCGTTCTTGATGGTGGAAAGCCGGTGCGCGATGACGATGGCGGTGCGGTTCTGCATCAGTGTATCCAGCCCCTCCTGGATCTGCATCTCGGTGAAGGGGTCAACGCTCGCCGTCGCCTCATCCAAGATGAAAATTGCCGGATCCTTGAGCAGCATACGCGCCAACGCCACCAGCTGCCGCTGACCCATAGAGAGGTTGGCGCCCCGTTCCCCCACGTCCGTGTCCAGCCCGTCGGAGAGGTCAACCACCCAGTCGCCCTGGCTGATCTGCGTTGCGGAAGCGAAAACCTCGTCGTCCGTCGCCTTGGGGTACCCGTAGCGGATATTATCGCGCACGGTGCCCGAGAAGAGAAAGGGCTCCTGCGGCACCAGGCCGAGATGGTGGCGGTACTGCGCCAGATCAAGCGTGCGTACGTCGCGCCCGTCGATCATCAGCTTGCCACGCTGGAACTCGTAGAAGCGCGGCACGATGCGGGCGACGCTGCTCTTGCCGGCACCGGTATGACCAACAAGCGCCAGGGTCTCGCCTGCGGCGATGTCCAGCGTGAAGTCGGAGAGGACGTCCTCGTCCTCGATGTAGCGAAACCACATGTTGCAGAACTCGATGTGCCCATCCACTTGATCCACCGGCTCGGCACCGGTCTGGACCACGCGCGGCTCGGCATCAATCAGCGCGAAGACACGTTCTGCCGCCGAAAGGCCATCCTGGAACTGGCTCCAGAACGAGGCGATGCTCGTCATCGGAAACCAGAAGAAGCCCACGGCTTGCATAAAAAGGTACCATGTACCCGGCGAGATGCCGGTGCGCGTGGCCAGACCGCTGGTGTAGAGGAAGAAGGCACTGGCCAGCCCTGACGCCATACCCAGCACCGGGAAGATAGCGGTAAGGGTCATATTGCGGCGGAGTCCGATGCGATAGGACTGTATGTTGTTCTCCAAGAAGGTGTCGTAAATGGCACGCTCCTGCCGGAAGGTCTTCGCAACGACGATGCCGCTGATAGACTCCTGGATCTGAGCGTTGATCTTGGCGTTGACACGTCGAGACTGGCGCGTCACCTTCCGCGCGATCCGGCGGAAGCTCAATGCCAGCACCGCCGCCAGCGGCGCGATGGCGATCAGAATGAGGGCTAGCTGCACGTTGAGCGTAAGGAGCCAGCCGGTCAGGATAGCGACCAGCAACACCTGGCTGATGAGATCCAGCACCAGCGTCACGACATTGGAGAAATCCTGCGTATCCGACGTGACCCTGCTGACGATCTTGCCGGATGAATGCTCGTCGTAGAACGAGAGATCATGGCGGATGGTCGCAGCAAAGACGTCCTCGCGCACCTTGAGGACGACATCGCCGACGATCCTCGCCGAAGAGATACGCCGAATATAACTGGACACCCAGGATGTCATACCCAGGGCCAGAATGATAGCCGCAGCCAGTAGAAAACGCCGGCTGGATGGCTCGACGCTGACAAGGTCGATCGTTCGAGAGATCACAATCGGGCCCGCCGTCCCGGCCACCGAGTCAACCAGGATCAATACCGCCACCAACAACATCCTGTAACGGTAGGGCCGGAAGTAACCGACGATCCGTTTCAGCAGGTCACGATCTGAATAGTTGCGATCGTAGCTTTCTGTGTCAAGTCCGTCTAGAACAAATCCCATTCCCTGGTCTCCCTAAAGCTCGTACCGGGCAAAGATCCTCCGGTAGGCATCGGACCGAGCCATCAGTTCGTCGTGATTACCCTGGTCCACCAGCTCGCCGCGCCGGAGCACCAGAATGCGGTCAGCCCACCGAATCTGACTCAGCCGGTGTGTGATTATAAAGGTGGTGCGCTCGGCACTGATACGGCGCATCGCCTGCTGAATCTTGTCCTCGGTGGCGCTGTCGATAGCGCTGGTACTGTCGTCCAGGATCAGGATACGCGGATCGGTGAGGAAAGCCCGCGCGATGGCGATGCGCTGGCGCTGGCCGCCGGAGAGTGTCACACCACGCTCGCCGACGTCGGTCTCGTAGCCGTCGTTGAAATCCAGAATGAAGTCGTGGGCCTGCGCCTCGCGGGCCGCCGCTTCGATGGCCTCCTGGCTCGCATCCGCAACGCCGAAAGCGACATTCTCGGCCAATGTCCGCGAGAAGAGGAAGACATCCTGCTCGATCGTAGAGATCTGGGAGCGCAACGATTCCAGGCTCCACGCCCGCACGTCGATGCCATCCACTAGCACACGCCCGCTGTCGACGTCAAAGATGCGGTTCACCAACCGGGTCAGCGTCGTCTTGCCCGAACCCGTCTGCCCGACGATAGCCACCGTCTCGCCGGGGCGCGCCGTGAAGCTGATATCCTTGAGCACAACCTTGCCGTCATAACTGAAAGTGACGTGGTCAAAGACTACCTCGCCCTTGATAGGCTGCGCGGTACCGCCGGCGTTCTCGTCCAGCTCCGTCTCCGTGTTGATCATCTCCAGGATGCGCCTGGCGCTGGCCACACCTAGCTGCACCAGATTGAAAGTGAAGACCGAGATGAAGGTCGGGAAACGCAGCGCGCCGAAGAGGCCCATGAAAGCGACCAGACTGCCCAGCGTTATGACGCCCTGGTTCCACAGCGTCAGCCCGTGCAGGAAACAACCTGCCCACGCAACATTGTAGACCAAACCCGGCCAGTAGCGCGCCTCGATGATCCCCTGTTTGACGAAGTAATCCCGGTACTCGCGCGCGTTCTTCGAGAACAGCGCCCACTCCTGTCCTTCCTGCGCATTGGCCTTGACGACCTCAATGCCGGCCACCGACTCTGCAAGACGAGCGTTCATCCGCCCGTATTGCTCCCGGCGCGCCGTGCTCACCGGCTTCAACCGGAGGTTGTATTCGTAGACCGTGAAGACCAACAAGACCGTGAAGATGCCGGGCACAAGCAGCAGCCGCCGATGGATACCACCAATCAGAAAAAGCGGCACTACCAGCGCCATAAGCGAATCTACAATCAGGTTGATCCCCGGGCTGAACATCGCGTTGAGCATGCGGACGTCGTTGGTGGCGCGCGCCATGATGTCGCCGATCCGCTGGCGCCCGTGGAAAGTCTGGCTCTTGCCCAGGAGGCTGACGTAGAACTCCTCGCGTGCGTCCCGCTCCAGACGCAACGCAGTGAACGTGACACAGAGATTGCGAAAGAGGCCGGTCAGCCCCTGTGCGGCCGCGGTCGTCAACACACTGAGCGCTAGCGCCAGCAGCGCCGCATTAGCCCATTCGGGTTGGCTGATTAGGTCAAACCCGCGCCCTACATAGAGCTGGATGCCGCCGTAGGCCAGATTGTTGACCGCTGCAGCCACGACCATAAGCAGTGGGAAAAGGGGATAGCGCGCCAGATGCGACAGAATCCAGCGCACCGGGCTCGTGCGATTGTAGACGTACTCGTTTTCCAGAGTGAACTCACGTTTTGACAAAGTCGCCGTCTCCTTTTCTTGACAGCGGACCAGGGGGAAGAAGCTGACCGCCAGAGCAGCCATTATCCCATACTGTCGCTCCGATTTCAACCGACTACCCCCTTCCCCTGATACGGGGGCTCCGTTTGTGTTGTCGCCCGCCGGGGGAGAAGCAGAAACAGAAATCCGACACATGCCAGGATCAGCGTCCGGCCCTCTCCCCCCACGGAAGAAAGGCAGAAACAAAAACCCGACACATACCCGGATCGGCGTCCGGCCCTCTCCCCCCACGGAGAAAAGGCAGAGACAAAAATCCGACACATGCCCGGATCGGCATCCGGCCCTCTCCCCCCACGGGGGAGAGTTGGAGAGGGGTCAATCCTCAACCATCCCACATTCTACCTCTGATACATGTCACAAATCGTCATGTTTGTGACATGATTAGAAACTTCGTTCTAATTGCTCCTTCCGCCAGCCTATGCTACACTCTGGCCCATGATCACACGACGCGACCTGCTCAAAGGCGCTATCGCCGTGGCCGCGGCAGCTCTGCTACCCGGCCGGCGCGCGTGGGCACAGCCCGTCGGCCTACCAATCGCACCGGAACCGCCGGGCGAGGACAGCTGGCAGCAGTTTGGACGTGCTATCCACACGGTGAGCGTGTACAAAGAGCCGGACACCAAGAGCGAGCGGATGCGCACCTACGCCCGCGACGAGGCGATCCCCATCCTGGGAGAAACCCTGGCACCCTTCTCCGCACACAACGACCGGTGGTACCAAACCGACGAGGGCTACGTCCACAGCGCCTGGGTCCTGCCGATGCGGATCTATCCGCTGCAGCCCTTTATCGAGGATGTGGGCGAATGGGGCATCTGGGGCGAGATCTCGCAGCTCACTACGGAGGCACGCACAGCGCCGAGCCCCAACGCGCCCCGCAAGTACCGCTTCTACGGCAGCACCGTCTTCCACGTGATCGACACCGCGCGCGACGAGGAGGGCAACGGCTGGTACAAGGTCGTGGACGACTACCCACCGCGCCAGGTCGGCAACCACCAGTGGGTACCGGCACGCGATGTCCGCCGGATTCTCCGCGCGGAGATGGCGCCGATCCGCCCCTTCATCGGCGACAAACGCATCGAGGTCGACCTGCAGGGTCAGGTGTTGACATGCTTCGAGGGCGATACCATCACCTTCACCACGCTGGTCGCCTCGGGATTGGGCGGTATCCACGCCACCCCCACGGGTGAGCGCTGCGTCTTGCTCAAACAGGCCTCTCGCCACATGGCCAACGTCCCCTACCCCGAGATGGAAGAAGAGGACCAGCCGGACCCCGCTGACATCTTTGACCTGCCCGGCATACCGTGGAACACTTTTTTCGACCTTCAGGGCCGCGCCATCCACGGCACCTACTGGCACAACGACTTCGGCATCCGCCGCAGCCACGGCTGTCTCAACGTCCCCGTCGACGCCGCACGTTGGATTTACCGGTGGGTTCATCCCATCGGCGGCTACGAAGACGCCTTCATCCGCAGCGACTGCCGCGTCGGGACGCCGATAATCATCACCTAAGTCCCAAGAGGCGAAGCCACACCTCGCCGTACGCAGAGAGCAGATCATTGGACCCTCCGCTCTGCGTAGCGGCGAACTCCCCTTGACGGGGACAAGTTGTTAGTTCGCGTGCTTGTGGGTACTGCCCACAATCGCATAGACTGGCTGCGTGGGTGTTAGAACGGCTGGGCGAGGCAGGTTGCCCTCGAAGGGGCTTCGCCCCACGCAGAAGACAGACCGTCGGCTCCACTGGCCGGTGCGCGCGGCCAGGATGTCCCCGCTCCGATGCAGTTCTAACGTGTCGCTAATCTCCGTCTAATATCTATGATGTAGCCTACAAGTGTAGCGTTGATAGGAATCTGATGCGTGAGAATAGGAGGTACGATATGTCCATTACAAATTGGTTTCCCTGGAGACGAGAGAGAAGCACAGAGCTTCAGAAGCGTGAAGCGCTGGACCCAGCTGAGGATTTCCGGCGCGACATGAACCGCTGGTTTGATGAGGTGTGGAGCCGGGACTTCGGGCTCTCCCCCTTCTCGCCCGAGCAAGCGTGGTCCGCCTTCGTACCCAGGGTGGATGTGGTCGAGAGCGACAAAGAGATCACCGTCACCGCCGAACTGCCGGGTATGGAAGAAGAAGACATCGAGCTCCAGATCCGAGATAACGCCCTGGTCATCCGTGGCGAGAAGGAACACCACGAAGAGGAGAAGGGGCGCAGTATCTACCGGGCCGAGCGAAGCTACGGTTACGTCCAACGGTCTGTGCCGCTGCCTGCCGAAGTCGACGCCGACAAAGCCAACGCGATCTACAAAAACGGCGTGTTGACAGTCACGCTGCCAAAGCTGAAGCCGACCCAGAGAAAGACGATCTCTGTGAAGCACGGGTAGCACCTCGGCGTCCCTGGGGTTGTAGCATTGATGCCGCGAGCGCAGGCGTAGGGGAATCTGTGCGATATGGGGTTGGCGCCGCCAAGGGAACCCACCTCAAGGCGTCAGGCCACATAGCCACTGGAATGCTCGTCCAATACCTTTCCAAGACTGTGCTAATCCGCCTCCAATCCGAGCCTGGTACACTGAAACCATAATCAACAAGAGGAGGAGAATCACAATGATGAAGAAACCCTATGGTGGCGGATGGCCATCACGACAAAGAGTGCAACAGATGCGTCGCGCGATGAGCCGGGGCATAGCCGGTGAGATCCAGGGAGCTGGTCTGGCAGCACCGGCGAGCTACCCCGCGATGAACGTGTGGATGAACGATGAGGGCGCCGTCCTCACCGCCGAGTTGCCCGGCTGCAACCCGGCCAACATCGACATCACCGTTGTAGGCGATACGCTGACGGTCAAGGGCAGCCGCACCGAGGAAGTTCTGCCGGAAGGCGCTGTCTATCACCGCCGCGAGCGCACGTGCGGCAGCTTCAGCCGTGGGTTCACCCTGCCGTTTGAGATCGAGGCATCTCGTGTGGACGCCGCCTTTGAACAGGGCATCCTGCGCATCACGGTGCCCCGCGCAGAGGCCGACAAGCCCCGCAAGATCCAAGTTACCCGTGGGTAACCATCAACGGAGGCTAACCGGCTTCCATCTCCAGACCAAGCCCGCCGACCGGTGGGCTTGGTCTTTGCTGGTGAACTACTGAGAGGTATCAAAGTAGCTGTGTAGCGTCTCCTTTTCCCCGGGAGGGGGCAAAAAAGAAACGAAGTCCCCGTTTCAGGGGAAGAGGGATCCCCTCACCTGTATCGAGGTCCACGCCGCTCTTTGGAGTGTACTTCACCTATGGATCATCTCGCGAACAGCCGCACAAGGAGCACAAACCATGAAGGGAACCCCCAGCAGCCAACAGAACCATCAGAGCAACCGTCCCCGCATCGGCCTGGCCTTGAGCGGAGGAGGGATTCGTGGGTTCGCGCACCTGGGCGTTCTCCGAACACTCGAAGAGCAGGCCATCCCCATCGACTCCCTGGCGGGCACAAGCATGGGTGGGCTCATCGCCGGTATCTACGGCGCCGGTGTACCGCTGGACAAGATGACCGAGTTCGCCACCAATCTCAAGATCATGGATATGGCCTCGCCGGATCGCAGTTGGCACGGCTTCTTCGACCACCGCAAGATGTCCAAGATGCTGACCGACCTGTTGGGCAGCGACTCGCTGACCTTCGAGGAACTCAAGATCCCCGTGTCTGTGGTTGCAGCCGACCTCAGCACAGGAGAACTGGTGATCCTGGATCACGGGCCCCTCATTCCGGCATTGATGGCCACGTCGGCCTTGCCGCTCTTCTTCGCGCCGGTAGAACACCAAGACCGCACCCTTGTCGACGGCGGCGTGCTCAACAACGTCCCCTTTGACATCGTGCGGGACATGGGCGCGGATCGGGTGCTCGCGGTATCATTTGAGACCAAGTACACCCTCACGATGAAACCGGCGCCTGCCGATGGCCACGGTCCCTCGATGCGTGTGCTCAGGCGGTTCCGCCACCTGGCCCCGGAGTGGCGCCAGCCATTTCATATCGCCGAGATCAGCGCAGGTATGACGCAGCACCTCATCAACCAAACCCGGTTGGAGCTTTGTCCGCCGGACGTCCACATCAAGGTCGTCCTGGACAACATCGGCATACTCACCTTCGAAGCCGGCGCTGCGGCCGTCGAGGCGGGCTACATCACCGCGCAGCGCCACCTCTCTGAACTACAAGCACTGACCGATCCGCTGCCCGCGCCGTGGCAACAGCAGCTGGCACACCTGCAGCGTCGCGTCAAGCTGGCGTGGCAAGTGCTACGCGGGCCGGCCTACCGGCGGTATCCGGACCGATAGCTCACGCGAAGAGCTCAAAGCTTGCGGAAAAGCTTTGAGCTCTAGTGCCGCCAACTACGACAGGGGCCACCCGAACACCCGGTGGCCTCTGCTGTATCTTGAACCCTTTGCGCCTCCGCGTCTTTGCGCGAGCTGACCTACCGCTTCGACAGCACCTCGGTCTCATAGGCCTTGATCTCGTCCATATACGCTATTCCGACCGGAACACCCTTCCGCATGCAGTAAGTGTCCCAGACCGCGCCGAAGGGCATGCCCTTGAGCTCCTCGAGCATCGCCAGGCGCTGCGTGTAGTCGCCGTTGCGGTCGAACTCGCGCATCATTTCGATGGGCTCTAGCATCGCCAGGAGCAGCGCGCGCTGCGCGTTGCGGGTGCCGATGACCCAGGCGGCGATCCGGTTGATGCTGGCATCGAAGTAGTCCAGCCCGATGTGCGTGCGCGCCAGGAAATCACCGCGGACCAATTCCTGCATCAGGCGCCGCAGGTTGTCAGAAAGGATAACCACGTGGTCACTGTCCCAGCGGACGCCGCGGCTGACATGGAGCAGGATCTGGTCGACGAACATGAAGGTCGCCGAGATCTTATCGTAGATGTTCTCGGTCGGGTGGAAGTGACCAGCGTCGAGGCAGAGCAGCTTGTTGCGGCTGGCCGCGTAACCCAGGTAGAACTCGTGCGAGCCGGTGACATAGCTCTCGGAACCGATGCCGAAGAGCTTGGATTCGACGGCGTCGAGATTATGCCGCGGATCGATCTCCTCTGCGAAGATCTCATCCAGAGCATCGCGCAGGAAGATGCGCGGCTGTAGGCGGTCCACCGGCAGATCCTTGAAGCCATCGGGGATCCAGATATTGGTCACCGCCGGGGTTCCCAGCGCTTTGCCCATCGCCTCACCGATCTTACGGCAGGCAATACAGTGGTCGATCCAGAACTTGCGCGTGCGCTCATTGTAGCTGGAGAGCGTGAAGCCATCGTCGGCCAGCGGATGCGCGAAGAGCGTCGGGTTGAAGTCCAGCCCGTGGTTGTTCTCCTTCGCCCAGGCGATCCAGCCGTCGAAGTGCTCGGGCAGCAGCTGATCGCGCGGCACCGCCTGGCCACCGGTCTCGGCGTAGCTGGCGTGCAAGTTCAGCCGGTGGGTTCCGGGGATCAGGCTATACGCCTTGTCGAGGTCGCTGCGCAGCTCCTCGGCCGTGCGCGCCTTGCCGGGGTAGTTTCCCGTGACCGCAAGGCCGCCACCAATATCGCCCTCAGCGCCCTCAAAGCCGCCGACGTCATCGCCCTGCCAGCAGTGCAGGCTGATAGGCACCGTGGCCAACTTAGCCAGGGCGGCGTCGGTGTCGACGCCCATTAGCGCATAGCGCGTCTTCGCCATCTCATACATAGATGCAACATGTTTTTCCGTCGGGTGCTCCATTGTCCCTCCTCGAGAGTGAGTTTGGTTTCTGAGTATCGGATCAAGCCTACCCACTATAGCCTATCCGGTTGGGAATGCCAAACGGACGGCGCAGAAGCCCTCACTCTGCGGACTCAGAAGCCCGCCGCCCCTCTCCCAAGCTGCGCACACGGAATGGGCGAGGGGCTAAGGCGTGAGAGAGCTGACGATACAGATGGTGCAAGGTCTCAGGGTTGCACGAAGGTGAATGTGCTGGCAACCTCGACGTGCAATGAAGGCAACGTCTCCCACCCCAGCGCGCGCACCCGCAGGATATAGAGCCAATCATCCGGCCCCTGGATCACCCAGGCATGCCCCGGCCCGCCATCGGGCTCCGGCCAGATCTCGGGGAACTCAAACGTCTGCTGGCCCTGCCACTCGGTCTCGAAGTACTCGACCGGCGCAGGCACGACGTCAGAACGTCCGCGGGCATCGCTGTCGGCCGTGTGCGTCGCCTCCAGAGCCACCAACGCGTTGCTCAACAGGAGCACCTCCGTGGGTCCAGGCGCCCACCAAAGACCCACCTCGCCATCCTGATGCTGCCACACGCGCCCGCCGGCCTGTTGGTTGCCCTGCGCCACGACTTCACGGAAGTCCGCGGGCACACGCAGCGTGACGCCGGACGGCAACGTGCCGGTCAGGTCGCGGTAGATGACGGGCTCGATCTCAAAGAAAAGCGCGGGGGTGCCCTCGACAGGCAGCTGAGTCTCGGCGTGGACAATCAACCACCAATACCCCGACAGCGGCTCGAGGGGAAGCTGAAGCGCCTCCGGGGAGCCATAGCGGTCGCCAT
>JAGHDT010000425.1 GCA_021159805.1 Anaerolineae bacterium | reverse complement strand
GTCTGGCCGCCATCGCCCAGGTGATGTCAGGCATACCAGCGGAGAACACGGGTCCCATCCAAGTCGTACATGCGCTCGAGAAGCTAGCATAGCCGCAAGCTATCTCGAAACCCTACGTAGTGGCGTGGACAAGTTTCGACAGGGCACCTGAAACACGCCCCTGTCCGGTAAACCGGGGTCATCATCCGATCATCCCGGCTCATCCGTACGAGGCAAAGGCCGGCCTGTCCAAGACAGAATTTCGCGGGCCCACAGAGGTACGATAGGAGACAGTCGCACGCGCCGCCGATACCCGCAGGTATCCGTGGCAGGCAGGGCCAGCGACCAGGCGTTGCGGGCAAGCGAAGTCGTGACTACCCGTCAGATCGAACAGGTTTGCTGTCACAAACGCCCAAGAGAGAACACGCTATGTTCCCAGCTGAAGTGCAGCCTGTCATAGATGAGCTGCTCCCGCTCTGCCGCGCCCTGGGCGAGGGCAGGTATGCCGTCTCCGTGGGCGGATCCTACGGCAAGGGCACCTTTGATCACCGGTCAGATCTCGATTTTCGGCTCTTCTGCGAGCGCAAGGTATCCGATCCGGAGGCCAAACAGACAGCCAATCAGGCGTTGAGGCAGGCCATCGACCGGTGGGCCACCCAGGGTTTCATCATCGACGGCTGCTGGACCAGGACTGTCGAGGAGATCGAGACCCAACTCGAGCTCTGGATCAGCGGCAAAGGCAAGGCGCCGGACATCGTCTGGACTATCTGGGGCTATCACATCGTGACGGATGTCTACAATCAGGCCGTCATCGAGGACCCGTACGGCATTCTGGCCAGGTGGCGCGAGCGGCTCAGCGTCTATCCGGCCAAGATGAAAGAGACCATCATCAGGAAGCACGCGGCCTCGCTCCGCTACTGGCGGCAGGACTATCACTACGCCAACAAGGTCGTGCGGAGGGACCTGGTCTTCCTCGCTGGATTGACCACGAAGTTGGTCCACGACCTGCTCCAACTCCTCTTTGCGCTCAACGAGACCTACTACCCCGGGGACGGCAAGAATCTGCACTTCACCGACGAATTCGCGATAGTTCCGCAGCAGTTCAGAGAACGCGTTGAGGAGATTCTCTATCCGGGACAGGACAAAGAGGCGATCACGTCACAGCGCACCCAGCTGATGGCCCTGATCGATGAGGTGCTTGCCCTGGTACGGCAGGAGCCGTAGGGCCCTGAGCAGATGGCAAAGGCTGGCTTTCCTTAAGGGCATAGGCTGCACTGTGGTCCAGCGCGAGCCGAAACTCCATCTTGCCCGCCTGAGCGGAGTCAGAACATCCCCAGCACTGGCCTTGCATCGCCAATCTCGCGAATGAAGAAACTGGGGCCGCAGATGACGCTGTCCAGCGCTGCATCGCCCCAGCACCCTTGGTGGCCCTCGATTGACTTCCAGGCCATTGCCGATACGATTGCATAACATGCGATCGGCAATGAAGACCCAATACCGAACCCGTGGACAGGCTGCAGGAGCCTGGCTACGGTCTCTGACTCTCGCAGACCGCTTCGCAATTGCGCTCTTCATCCTCTTCACGGTCACATTCTCGACGCTTACCATCCTCAAACATGACGGTTTCGGCACGCGAGCGCTCGACCTGGCGAAGTTCGACCAGGCCATCTGGAGCACCGCGCAGGGCCGGCCCTATCGCACAACGCTCAGCGAGACCTCGGTCAACCAAAGCCACTTCTCACCCGCCCTCGCACTCTATGCCCCGCTATTCTGGATCTGGCCCAACGTACGCCTGCTCTTTATCGCGCAGTCCATCCTGATGGCCGGTGCAGGATTTCTTATCTACCGGTTCATGCGCGACGATCATCCGTGGTTGGGTGTGGCGGTTTACGCAGCCTATCTGATGCACCCTAGCCTCCATCAAGTCACCCTCGTCGAGTTTCGCCGCTTGACGCTGGCGGTGTTCGCCACATCCCTGGCCCTCTCCCTGATGCTGAGACGGCGCCACGGCTGGATGGTGGTCGCGCTGGCAGTCGCCCTGCTATGCAAAGAGGATCTGGCCTTTACCGTGGTCTGCGTCGGTCTATACGTCTGGCTCGCACAGCGCACGCCCAAGCTCGGCATTCCCCTGGTCTTGATCGGGAGCGCCTATCTGATCCTGGTCCCCTTTGTGGTGCTTCCGGCGCTCAACTCGGAGACAGTCTACCGTCATGCGGGCAACAGCTTCGGCTACCTGGGCAGTTCTCTGGACGAGATCCTACCGACCCTGATCGAACAGCCGGGCTTGATCTTCACCCATATGCTGCGACCGGGCCGGCTCTGGGCTCTGGTGAAATTCCTCTGGCCGACGGTCTTCCTCTTCGCTTTGGCCCCGGAGATTGCGGCCTTCACGGTACCCAACCTGGCCTACTTACTTGCCAGCACTGCCGATAGTATGGGGCGGCTGGAGGACTGGTATCCGTCAATTCTACTCATCTACCTTTTCTGGGCAGTGGCCGTGGGCTTGCAGCGGTTGAACAGGGAATGGTGGCGACCGGCGTCCGGCCTGCTGCTTTTCGCGAGTGCGGCGGCTTGGCTGCTTTACAGCCCGCTCTGGCCTGGCGCAGCCTTCAACGCCCGCAACTACGAGCTAGTACCCCACGATAGGCTGGTTCGGAGAGCCCTGAAACGAGTTCCCACCTCAGCATCGGTTGCGGCGCAGGACGCTCTCGTCCCACACCTCGCCCACCGCCAGGAAATCTACCTCTTTCCCTGGATCACCGCAGGAAAGACGCCCGACGTCGTCGCGCTGGATCTGAG
>JAGHDT010000541.1 GCA_021159805.1 Anaerolineae bacterium | reverse complement strand
TCCCCGTCATCACGGTCGCTATCAAGATTGCTGCCAGAATGCTGCTCATCACGACTGTTCGCTTGCTCATCTGATAGCCTCCACTGGGTATCAACTAATCTGCAAGTTAAGGGTTGTTTGTCAACCACGCTCATAGAATGGCCGGCGTCAGTGAAGCTTTGGTGAAGATTGGGGGCGAAAAGCAGCCCTAAGGAGTAGGGAAGCAGGCGGTCACATCAAAACGCGCCCGGTTATGCATGGCCGGGCGCGTTCTATCTCAGTTAGTCATGATCCCGACGGATAGAGCACCGATCCGTCGTAGGGGATGATGATCGCCTCCGGGCCGTCCTCCGGCAGCAGCTTTGCCCACGCGCACGGATCATAGGTACGCTTAACAAAACACGCATAGTGCGCCGGCACCGCAGCCTTGAGACCAAGCCCCACCGCAAGCTTGACCGCACCATCGAAGTATGGGAACTCGCCCTCGGTCGGGTGCATCGTCAACAGACCGATCTCCGGCTTGAGCGCGGCCACTGGCGCCACCAGCTCATCGTGGTCAGCGAACGTGTTGATCATATCCCCTGTGATATAGACGCGGACACCGCCGAGCACGATGACCAGCCCCAGGTGCTGTACGTCCGGGGGACGAATGCCATCCTCGGGCGCCCCCTCCGGCGGCTTCGACCACACGGTATGCACGGCGATCGTCCCCAGCTGGATCGATGAACCGGCAGTCGCTGTGATCAGGACTTCTTGGGGGAACCCGGCGTCAGTCATGCGCTTGATGCTCTCCACCGGCCCGATGAAGCGGGCGTCAGGATACGACACACGGACGCGTGTAAGCGACTCGATGCACGTATGGTCGCCGTGGTCGTGCGTGAGCAGGACGAGATCTGTCTTCAGCTCGGCCTCGTCGAGAGGCGGCTGTCGGTAGATGAACCTCTCGGCCGGACGATCGTGAGGGAAGAAGGGATCGACCAGCAGCACCGTCCCCTCAGGATCCTTCAGCGCAAAGGAATTCTGACCAAACCAATGGATGCCGATCTTGCCGACAGGCACAGACAACTCGTTGAATGGATGCATCTTATCTCCTTCCACAAGAACTAGTCAAGGACTCTCAATCTGGCGTCCGCCCACCGCCAAAGACCGGCGGGCCGCCATGCTGAACCGGTTGTCGCTCATCGGAGGTCCGCCGGATGAGACGAACCTGCAGCTCGTCGACTACGCCGGCATAAGCGGGATCACTGTAGAGGTTGACGTGCGCCAACGGGTCTGCCGCCAAATCGATCAACTTGCCATCTCTGTCACCGGCCGTTGTCGGCTCGCCGTTCAACTCAGACGTGCTGTCCATACTCCACCGCTTGGTGCGGATCCAGGAGCGGCGATGCGAGACGCCGTCACGATGGCGACAGATCTCGCCGATCACATCCTGCCGCGGCGTGCCATTCACCATATCCCGACCAACCATCGTCTCCGGCACATTGATGCCGGCCATCCCGAGAAGTGTGGGCCCCAGATCCACGCACTCCGTGAGATCCAAGACCTGCCGATCTTCCCGTATGCCCGGCCCGGCCATTATGCACGGTACGCGGGTCGTGATGTCGTAGAACATACCCTTCCCGAACTGACCGTACTCCCCTATCAAGTCACCGTGGTCCGACGTATAAACGACCAACGTACTGGCCAGAAGGCCCTGCGCCTCCAAAGCGCCCATCAAGCGCCCCACCTGCTGATCGACGTGGGACACCAGGCCGTAGTAGGTGCAGCGCATCCGGCGGAACTCCTCCAGAGTGTGGGCACGATATCGGGTCAGACCTGATGTCGGAATCTCAAAGCGCGGACGGGACGCCAGAACGGACTCATCCGGTTCGTCCCACTCCATATCGGCGGGATCGTACATGCTATAGAAGGGCTCCGGTGCCAGGACAGGCGTGTGAGGCGCCAGGTAACTGACGCGCATCAGGAAGGGACGCCGCACGTGTCCGTACATCCCCAACCAATCCAATGCGTGGTCAGTCAGGTAGCTCTGCGGCGTACGGCCACCGGCGACATCCGGGTACCGACCCGAGATGATCACGCGACCATGCTCGTTGCCGAGATGGATCACTTCGTGCTCATCCTCGTCAAACCCCTCAGCGAGGAAGAAGTGGCCGGCCTCCCTAGGCAATGATTCGAAGTGCCAGTTCTCGAGCCACGTCGGGTGATGCGGCGTATGGTACTTACCCAGATTCACCGTTGCATAGCCGGCCGCGGCAAAGAGCTCTGGGAAAGTGATCGCAGGGATGCCGGCGAGAGCAGGCCACTGCCCCCACGTATAGTGGACCGAGTTGTCCAGAATCCCGGTCTGGTGTGGATAGCGGCTGGTCAGCTCGCAGACACGGCTCGGCACACAGACCGGGCTCTGCGTGTGATGCTCGAGAAAAGCCGTTCCGCGATGCGCCAAACGGTCAAGGTTGGGCGTCCGCACGCGCGCATTGCCATAACAGCCCAAGCTGTCGGTCCGCTGCTCGTCCGTCTGGATCCACAGTATGTTGAGTGGTACCTGTCTTACCATGGTGCTCCCTATAGGTGCACGCCCATCTCCCGGAGACGTGCCTGCAATGTCCTACGTCTAACCCATCGTGTGCCAGTCGCACGAAGCCGGCCGAGCCCTGAACCCCGGCACGGCACCGCAGTTGCAGCTATGCCCTACCACCAGAGCATACCCCCCATCGGCAGTAGCGTCAATTCCTACACTGAACGCGCCACAATCCTCGTTGATGAACGCAAGGAAACAATTGACTTCGAGGTCAGCCGGCGATTCGACGATAGTCAAGATGAGTGCTCGACCCAACCCGGCAGAGAGGCGCCCTCACCATAGACGAGCACTTTCTCAACGAAGAGATCGTGCACCCCATCAGCCGTTGTGTGCGAAACAGAGTGATCACCCTATACTACAACCATGTTAGGAAGGCCTGAAGGTGATCACCGTTGCTGGTGCTCAGGGAAACAGCAGGACAAGACTTGGGAGGAAATGGGAATGAAAGTACCGAAGCAAGATGCCGACCTGTTCTTCAAACTGATGTGGAGGCTGCAGTTGTATGTCAATCAACAGCGTCAGGTTCTGCCGAGCGTCAGAACTCTTCGGGACTACGTCGAGCTGTCATCGGAGGACAAGGTTAAGGTGCGCGATGCCCTCTGGGAGCATCCCGATCTGATCGATGCCTATGTCAAGGAGAACCCGGACGGCTTGGTGCCCGAAGAGTTGGGCATCATCCAGAAATGGAAAAGGTACGTCGCTGGTACTTTTCAGATCTATCGCCTGCTGAAGAAACACGCCATCTTGGTTGGCGAAAAGAGTCAAGTGTACGGTGTACTAGGACTACGTGACAGCCTGGAGGACATGCTCGGCGGGCAGCCCTTGCCGGTGATGGTGCAGACCGTGCTTCTACCGTTCCGGGGGAAGATAGTCTACGATGGGATGTTGAGAAGCTACAATGTCACCTTTGGTAAGGGCATTCGTTCGAGCTTGCACGAGGAGTATATGAGGGCCAAACAGAATGACCGCATCATCACCACCCTGGAGCCTGAGTTAGGGAAACCGGAACGGGAGATCCGCAGAAAACCAGACAAGGATTGGCAGCCCGTGTTGGACAGCTTGGTTCAGACGACGGAGAGGATGAGAGGCGGGCCGGCGGTTCAGAGTTCGACCTTTGGTTTGCTCCGCGCGAGCGCGAGGTTGGCCCAGGCCGCCGCTCGCAGCCCGGATGATCTGGATGAGCTTTGGCATCACGAGCAACAGGTTCGGAAGGCACTCACGCGATTGCAGAGAATACTGCATCGAGCAGAGTAATGACGCGAGAATACTGTCAATGTGCAGTGAGAACTCTACCAGCGGTATCCAATGAATTGGTCACTACGAACCAGGTCGCCCCCAGCGAATAGCGGGCTATTCTCAAAGTAGGCAGCATGTCCACCGACGGACACCACGCAAGCATGAAAACGGGACGCACAGAAGGCCCCAAAGCCTTGATCGAGATTCGGTGAAAGGCTTGGGGCCAGGGAGCGGACGCTACTCTCGAAGGAGTAGACCACGTCAGTCACCGCACGATTGTGACGGGGGCTAGCCTTCACCAGCCGCCTCCGGCACCGTCCACGGGGTCTGCATGCGTCCCCACTCCCCCGTCACCTCACGGTAATGCGTCAACCCATCGCGCTCCAGATAGACGTGTCCGGGCAGGAACTCATCGTTCAGACGCTCCAACCAGCCTTGCAGCTTGGCCTCCAGGTCACGCTGAAGATCAGCATACGCCCGTTGGTCTATCAGGTTGGTCAGTTGGTAGGGATCCTCATCGTTGTCGAAGAGCATCCAGGGACCCCGCGCGCTGCGAACGTAGGTGTAGAGAGGCGTCCGCACACCCCGATACGCCGGCAACCCTTGAGCCCGCAGGATCGCAAAACTAACAGGAGCGGACAGAAACGCCGATGGATCAGGGTCCACGGGGGCCTCTCCCAGCAACCGCCGGGAGAAATCCCGGCCCTCAACGGTTTCAGGAATCTCAACATCACAGAGCCCCATTAGAGTGGGCATGATGTCCGGAGCATCGATCAAGATCTCGGACCGGCAGCCCTCGCGACCGAAGACACGGGGATAGCGCAACAGGAATGGCACACGGATCGACTCCTCAAAAGGCACAACCTTGGTCCACATCCCCTGGCTGTAGTGACAATCGCCGTGATCCGAGGTGAAGACAAAGATCGTATCATCAGCGATAGAGCCTGCCTCCAGCGCATCCACTAGCTTACCAACGCAATCGTCCAGCGCCGCGATGTGCGCGTAGTAGCCTCGCAGATCCCTGATCGCGTTCTCACGTTTGTCCTCGGCCACGTTGGGACGCAGACGAATCTCCCGATCGGCGAACATCGCGCGGTACTCTTCAGGCACCACGTCGTAGGGATCGTGCGGCGTACCCCACGAGAGCATCAAAAAGAAAGGCTTATCCCCGCCGGCGTGACCCTGGATATACCGGCAGGCGTCCTCTGTCTGCGCAATCGCATCGTAGCCATCCCACAGTTTGAGTTCAGGATCATCCCCTTCGAAGTAATGCGAGACCATGTAGTTGTGGTTGCACTCGAAGGCCTTCCAGTAGTCGAAGCCCTGATGGCTCTCCGGCGGGATGAAAGCGCGTCGCCCACCATACGCGCCATCGGGACTCCCGTTTAGATGCCACTTCCCGACGTAGGCGGTGTCGTAGCCGGACGCAGCGAACACCTTGGCGATCGAGAGTGCATCGTCATCCAGATGCACATCGTTGATGTAGACACCGTGGGTTAGCGGGTACTGTCCGGTGAGCAGGCTGCCGCGATAGGGGCTGCAGACTGGATGCCCGGACAGCGCATTGGCCAGGTTGACGCTCTCCTCCGCCAGGCGGTCCAACGCCGGTGTGTGCGCGTTGGGATCACCGGCATAGCCGGTGGCCTGCGCTCGCATCTGGTCGGCAAAGACAAAGACGATATTGGGGCGTTTCATGGTCTCACTTTCATCATGCTATCGGGTGACCACAACTAACTCGATGTCCAACAGCTTGGCCAACTTCTCGATCTTGCCCAACTGGTGCCCAATCCCCAGCGCGAAGTGGTGTGTGGAGCCGGTCTCCGCCCAGGCCTGGCCGAACTCGCCGGGGCCCATATCCCCAAACTTGACGCGGGTGTTGGTGTTACCGATCTGCAGGATAGGGCCGGGGATCGACTCTCCCTCGGCAGCGATGAACTTGAAGCGACCCTGCCCCGTCTGGGTCAGCCCCAGCATCGTGACCGGACCGTTCTTGACGTTGAACTCCACCGAGACGCCGTGGCCGGACTTGCCGTGGAAGAGCTTCATGCCGCGCAGGATCGGCTTCTTGTCGCCGATAGCCAGATGGCCGGGGCCGTCGTGTCCCGCGACGACGAAGCCGCCCTCAAAATCGAGTAGGTACATCTCACAGAACGAGCCACCGGCGTTGAAGTGCTCCAGCACAAACATCGCCGCGCAGGTCTTCAGATCCGCCTCACCGGCACAGGGGATGCCCCGCGCCGTCAACATCGAGTTGCCCAGGATCATCGCCGCGGCAATGCGCTCATATTCATTATCCTTCCACCCGCGGTAGTAATAGGCCAGTCCATCGAGATTGAAGTCGTCAACCAGACGATCCTCAGCAACCGCAACCTGTGCTGCCCAACGGAGATCCTCCGGCTGCACCTGCTCGGTGATGCGATCGTACCCCGGCGGCGGCATGTGGAACATCGCCTTGGTCTCGGCGACCCTGGCATCGATCTCGGCCTCGGTGACCTTCGCCACGCGATCCGCCAGATCGCACATCTCCAGGATCTCGATGTGAGTTCCCAGCTTCCCCTGGTGCATCGTGAAATCGGTGTACATATCCAGCATCCCCGGATAGTAGTGACCCAGATGGCCCAGCCTGCTGTTCATCAACGCTCGCTTGACCGCCGCCGCTTCGATCCACTCCTGGACCTGGACCCACACCCGCTCCTGGAAGTCGCCCCCGATGACGCAATTGAACGGCAGCCCGCACCGCTGAAAGGCACAGGAGACCTCAGGCGCCGTCATCGCAGCACCGATCAGCGTGAAGTCATGCGTACCTATGTTCTCGTAGTCCACCGTCGGCACCATCTGCAGCCCCAGGGTTAAGTAGGGAGCGATGTTCCGCTGGGCGATGGGCACCAACACGTGCGAAGCCGTGTACGTCATGATCTCGCCGATGATCAAGTCGACCTGCTCGCGGGCGAAAAGATCGCCGACCTCGGCGCTGCGCTCGGCGCGATCCACCAGCCCGCCGTCCACGACTTCGCACCCCATCGCTTCCAACTTCTGGATATGCCGCTGCATAGTTTCCTGAACGGCAGTCAGGAGGTAGGGAAACTGTGGCCAGTAGGCTGCCAGCCCACTGCCGAAGTAGCCGATCTTGGGTTTCGGACGTCTCTCTCTGTACATGGCACTCTCCTATCTCGTCGGTAGGGCGGCATCAGGGCCGCCGCGGGGTTGCTCAGGACGACAGACAGCAGTCAGACAGCAAGACCGATCACTCGATTGCTGCGAATTCAACCACTTTGCTCCCGGCAGGCCAGGAAGTGACCCATCGAGCCGGCGCGCAATGGTGCCGAACCGCTTTCGTCACCCAGCACGCTCGCCACTACACCGCCATAGGCAGTTCGACCGGGGCGTGGATCTCGCCCGCGCGATACGCAGCCAGGAAGACCTCCAGGTCACGGCGCCCCTCCTCGCCCGGGATATCGGGCTCGCGGCCCTCGAAGACGGCCTCGGCAAAGCGATCGAAATAGGTGACATAGGTGTCGTCGCCAAAGGCCTGCTCGAACGCCAGCTCCGTCCACTCGCCGCGCTTCAGC
>JAGHDT010000006.1 GCA_021159805.1 Anaerolineae bacterium | reverse complement strand
TGTGGTTGTGCTAGTCTGGGCATTTTCACGGTGGGCTTCGTAAGGGCCGCTAATTCGCATCCGAGTCCGTCAATAGTGCAGCGTTCAGCTCTCGCAGGAGGGGAATGAAGTACGCTGTCTCGGCGGTGCGCAGGACCTTGTCAAAGAGCAAATGGTAGATGTGCAGCAGAGAGTCCGAGGTGACGAAGATCGGCACGTTGCCGTAGCGCGCCTTCTCGTAGAGTGTGAAGAACTCTCTATCCGCGCCGGGACTCACAACAAAACCGTCGGCTGCCAGTCGTGCCAGCTGCGTCTCGGAGAGCGCAAAGGGAACGGTCACATTCTCTAGATCGGGCGCAACGGGATCCATTGTCAGACTGGGAACGGTGTTGATCGTGGGTTCACGGAAAATCGCGAAGACCGGCTTGGGAATCGTCGGCAGTGAAGTATCCAGTGGCGCTGTGGGGGACGGCTGCAGGGTTGGCGCGGTAGTCGACGTGGGCTCTGCCGTCGGCACCGTAGGTGTGGCTGTCACCTTTGTCTTCTCAGACGGGGATGGCTGAGAGGGTGTCTCTGTTGGCAGCAGACCACACTGTGTTACCAGTAGTGCTATCAGTAGTATGAGCCCTGCTCGGGCTCCCGAAAGCCTGATTCTCATCGTTACCTCCGTATGAGTTCTCGCAAGCCGGCTGTGTATCCTATGTGAAGAATCGATTGTTCAATATAGTTACGGGACGTCCTGTGAGACAAAAACGTTCCAACACGGTAGGGCACGGGTGTGAGGTGACGGCTGTACAGTATGCAGCACAGCCTTGTGAATCTCAAGAGGTTGCGGTGTGCCAACCATCCTCATTATAGCATGCTGTCTATCGCCGGGTCACCTCATTCTCCAGGGAGGGTGTCCGTCACTTACCCGCAGTGAGGCGGTAACCGCTGAATAGACGTCGTGTTCGCCAACGCATGTGTGCGCACACACCGCGCAGAACGCAAAAAATTGTGCACTCTGCGGGCCTAAAGGCCTGGCTGCGGGCTCTAGGGCCTTCCCCAAACCACACTGATCGTTGTGCGGCGTAGAGCGCTACTCTCGAAGTAGATGCCATGTCCGCCAGCGAACACCACGCAAGCATGAAAGTGCGACGCGAAGAAGGGTGTAAAGGCTTTCTGGAGGCTTTTGGCCCGGGAGCGGAGGTTTATTTTCGGAATAGTAGGCGACACGGGACCACAAAATCACACGACACGCTCTCCTTGCCCTCTCTTGGCTGCCGGGAGAGGGGGCTGGGAGGTGAGGGCTCTGCTGCGCTGTTTTCAGAATAGACGCCATGTGTGCACATGCACACCACGATATATGTTGCTGGACCTGACTGTAGCAGTTAGGGGTATGGGCAAGCAAGGATCCGGAATCCCACGCGGTAGGGGATTCCGGATCCTTGTGTCCCGGCTGACGTGTGACTACCGGCTCAGGCTGCGGACGATGGCTTCCACCTGCCGGGCTATGGCATCGGCTATCTGAGTGATTCTGATCAGAAGTCCCTGCACTGATCCGTCGGGTGCGATAGGCCGGATCTGTGGGGCCGGCGCCCAGCTGTTTGGCAGGCGTTGTGCGTTGCCTGACGGGTCGCTCTGCGGCAACTGCGATAGCTCGAAGGAATCCTCAGGGGCGTCTTCATCCACGATCTGGACGACCTCGCCGTTGAGCTCGAATAGCACGTTGTTGCCGCCTTGGAGGAAGTTCCGTGCCTTCAGATCCTTTGCCAACTCGAAGTAGGCATCGGAGCCGAAGTCGACGGTGCGGTCAATCTTGATGTTGTCGCTGATCCACGCCTCGCTGATAGGACCCTCAAGCGCTTCCTGGTCCTGAAGCAGCCTGAGATCGATGTGCTGCCGGCTCACCTGGGCCAGGTTCTGGTAGCCGCTCTTGGTGACGTTGGCGCCGCCGGCCATCGTTGCCTGATCAGCCTGTTGGTAGCTCTGGTTCTGGACCCGCGCCTGGATCGTTGTCTGTCCCGATGCACGGTTCAGGGCGCTCTGGTCGCTGTAGAGGGCCATATTCTCGGCGGAGGCTGCGCCCCCGCTCTGCGCGGCGATGACGAAGGTGGTGTAGGGCGTGACCAGCCCGTAGGTCAGGCCCAGGTCGCGTACCTGGTCAACCAGCGCATCCGTCTCGCCCTCAACCCGTATGATGTCGAGCAGTTGGCCTATCTGGCGCGTGGCCCACAGCTGCGGGACAAAGGCGTGGTCGCCGATCTGGGCCAGATCGAAGGTGTAGGTGAAGGTGTGTCTCTCCTCGCCGGCGCGTCCGCTGACGCGGATGGTGACGGTGTCGCTATCGGCCGTGGGCTGGAAGCGTCCGGTGCGCAGCAGGCTGGAGCCCTCAAACATGTCCGGTAGGCTGCCCGGGTGGAGGTCACTCACCTGCATCCCGTCAAAGGTGATCCGGACGTCGGTGAGCACCAGGCGTGCGATACGGCGGTAGAAGTTGGTCAGCACCAACTCCAGGTTCTCGCCGGGCTGCACGTAGGTGACGGAGCCTCCGTTCTCAGCAGCCAGGCGGTCGAGCAAGTGGGAGTTGACGTCGTAGCCGACGCCGAAGACGTGGAGCCGTGCCTCGACGCGGCTGTTATTACGCCGGGCGCGCTCCGCGATGGCAACGGGGTCCTCGATGCCTGCGGTGGGCAGACCATCGGTGAGGAAAACGACGAGACGCGTGGTGCCGGTTCGGGACGGGCTGTCCCGCAGGATCTTCAGGCCGCGCTCCAGTGCGGCGTCGAGATCAGTGGCGTCGCGGGCAGTGAGGTTGGCGACGAAGCGTTGGGCCTCACGCCGGCTCTGTGCATCGACAGGCTGGAGCTTGTTGGCGAAGACGTCCAACCGGTCGTCGAACCCGACGATGGAAAAGCGATCGTTGGCGTTGAGCTGATCCAGGATGAAGGTCAGGGCGTCCTGTGCCTGGACGATCTTCTCCCCACTCATGCTGCCTGAGCGGTCGATGACGAAGACGATGTCCTTCGGCAAGGCGGCGCTCTCAGCCACGATGGCTTCGGGTGCGAAGAGGAAAAGGAAGTGATCCCGGGATGCCGCATCAAGCCCCGGTTGGCGTCCGGTGAGCAAGCCGCTTCCGAATCCCCCTTCGGCCGGGGAGAAGAAGAGGTGGAAGTCCTCTGTGGGCCGGATGTACTCCGCTCTCCACGTGACCGTAGCGCGGTGTTCGCCGGGCCGCTCGCGAGCGGGGCGCTCGATGATGACCTGATGAGAGGAGGAGTAGACCGTGCCCAATCCTCTGGACGACGAGAGGTTCACGGTGATAGAGGCCTCCTCCAGCAGATCGGATGTGTAGCGCTCGGTGCTCAGGATGTAGCGGTAATGGGCCATTCCCCCCGTGGGCGCGAGCACCTCGTCGTAGCTCAGCTCCATCGTGCGGGTGTCGCCGGCGGGCACCGTGATCTCGAAGACCAGTGTCTCCCAGTCGGCATAGTGGAAGAGGGACGGGTCGTGGCGGGTGGCGATGAGGTCGTAGAGCATTGCGTTGGTTGTCGCCGTGTCCTGTCGCGTGACGGCCTGGGCGACGCCGTCCAGGGTCGCCGTGAAGCCAGTCACCATCGCATCCGGCGGCACGGGGAAGAGATAACGGGCGGTGACGTCGAAGGGATGCGGGTTATAAAATGCCTGATCCACGTGCGTGGCGGCGTGCGTATCCTCGATGTTGACGGTCACCGTATGGTGACGGACGACCAGATAGCCGGTGTCCGCCTCAAGCGGGATCACCATACCATCGGCCAAAACCGTCTGGGGCAAGAGTGTGATCAGCAGAGCCAGCAAAGCAATGAATCCTTTCGTCGCGCGTGTCATACCTGTCTCTTTTCGCCTATTGGAGGGTGTCTGTAGTCTCACCCTTAGTTGTACCAGGCGAAGATGACAGGTCTGTGACAGTGGGGCGATAAAGGGGGGGCAGTAAGGAGTAAGAAGAAAGGAGTACGAAGTAAGGAGTAAGAAGTAAGGACTAGTGAAGATCCGCGACATTCGTGGTTCCTCTGATTCTGCGGGGAGGGTGAAGCCTGCGGAGGGGATCGGCGACTCGCCGGCCTCAGCGGGTTTCGAGCATTCTCCGGAGCAGAGGACAAAGATCAGTGAAGATTCGTGTGATTCGTGGTTCCTTCTATTCTGCCGGGAGGGTGAAGCTGGCAGTGGTGCCGACGCCTTCTTCGCTCTCGACCCACAGACGGCCACCGTGGGCCTCGATGAGGGGGGCTGCGATGGAGAGGCCCAGGCCGCTCCCGCTTTGGGCACCGCGATCGTGCGTGCGGGTCCGTGTGCGCGCTTTGTCGGCCCGGTAGAAGCGCTGGCCGATGTGTGGCAGATCCTCCGCGGGGATTCCGATACCGTGGTCGGTGACTCGCACCAGTACCGATCTCTCGGCGGCGTCAGGCGCGATAGAGACCATCACTGCATTCCCCTGGTGTGAGTACTTGATAGCGTTGTCCAGCAGGTTGACCAGCACCTGGGCGATGCGGTCGCGGTCGGCCCAGGCCAGGGGCACCGCCGGCGCGACCTCCAGCTGTAGTGCGAGTTCTTTGGCCTCGGCCTGCGGGGTGAGCTGTGCTATCGTCACGCGAGCTAACTCCGCGAGGTCCAGGGGCTCGCGATTGAGGTTGAGCGCCTCCGCGTCGGTGCGGGTGAGGACCAGTAGATCGTTGACCAGCCGGATCAGCCTGTCGGTCTCGGTCTCCACCGTCTCAAGAAACCGGTCACGGACCAAGACGTCGTCAACGGCGCCGTCTCGCAGTGTCTCGACCATGCCTTTGATGGCCGTCAGCGGCGTGCGCAGCTCATGCGAGACGTTGGCGACAAAGGTCGTTTGCATCAGACGCGCGGCGCGCAGCCGGCTGACCATATCGTTGAAGGCCCGGCTCAGCCGCCCCAGCTCATCCGATGAGCGCACGGGGACCTGCTCGTCAAAGTGGCCCTGAGCGACGGCGCCCGCCGCAGTTGTCAGTCGTAGCAGGGGTCGTGTTATGGCCCGTGCCAGCAGCAGCCCAACGATACCGGAGAGCACCAGGGCGATAGCTGTGGACCACGCCCACCGACCCCGCAGATCGCCCAGCACGGCATCGACGTCGCGCAGCGGCTGCGTCAGGTAGACGACGCCGACCAGCTCGCCGTCGACCATCGCCGGCATCGCGACAGCCATCGTGGGTTCCCACCGGTCCTCTATGGCCTGACTCGCGTACTCGCCCTGGAGTGCCTGCATCACCAGGGGGTCATTTTGCAGATCAAGCCCCTGTGTTGACTCTGCGGCATCCAATGATGTCGCAGAGTCAACCAACACGATCCCGGCAGCGTCGAGGACCCGAATCCGTGTCTCGAGTTGAGTGCCGAGTTGCAGGGATGTGTCAGCGAGATAGCTGAGGTCGAAGTCACTTGGCGTGACTGCGTCGCCGGGGAGGGCTAGGTTGTCGGTTTGAAGCGCGAGGTTACTGGCACTGCGCTGCTGGAGCGTGTTCGCCAGGGGGCTCTGTGTCTCCACTGGTGGGCCAGCCATCATCGCTCCGGGGATCAGGGTCTGTGCCGTGATGCGGGCCTGGGCCACCAGGCTTTCCTCGGTCGCCTCCAGGAAGTAGCGCTCCAGCGAGGTGAGCAGCAGCAGGCCTGCCAGTCCCATCGCCAGCACGATCAGGCCGAGTTGACTCAGAACCAGTTTGAGACGCAGGCTGCGACGCATGGCTATGCCTCCAGCTTGTAGCCCACGCCGCGAACCGTGACGACCAGTTCGCGATCGGGGGCGGCGCTGCGCAGTTTGGCGCGCAGCCGTTTGATCACGGCATCCACCACGCGCTGATCCCCAAGGTATTCGTAGCCCCAGACCTGTTCCAGGAGCTGTTCCCGGCTGAGCACGTGGTGCGCCTGGCGCGTCAGGGTGTGCAGAACCTCGAACTCCAGAGTCGTGAGGTCGAGCAAGCAGCCTGCCAGCCGGGCTTCGTAGCGGCTCTTGTCCACGAGTAGGTCGCCCAATCGGATAGCCTTGTTGCCGTCAGCCGGCATCTGCTGTGCGCGACGCAGAACGGCTTTGACCCGCGCGACGAGCTCGCGCACGCTGAAGGGCTTGACGACGTAATCGTCGGCGCCCAGCTCCAGCCCCAACACCCGGTCGATCTCCTCATCGCGGGCGGTGAGCATAATGATGGGGATATCGGGCTCCTGATTGGCGATGGCCTCGCGGCGCAGGGCGCGGCAGACCTCGATGCCGTTGAGCTTCGGCAGCATCAGATCGAGGATCATCAGGGCGGGCCGCTCGCGGCGCACCAGAGCCAGCGCTTCCGCCCCATCCCAGGCGACTATCACATCGTACCCGGCCCGTTGCAGATTGTAGGTCAAGACATCGATGATCGGTTGCTCGTCGTCGACTACCAGGATCTTGGCAGACATCGTGCTTCCTTCTCCGTTGCGTTCCGGAGATCGTAACGGTCCACTGTCTCTGCCTTGATTGTAGCAAAAGGAAGCTCTCCCGTAAAGCTGCTGTATGACATTGGTGTGACACGTGCGGGACACAGCAGGTATATTCGTTATTGACCCCCTGTGCGCACTATGGTATGATAGCTATCAGATTCTTATCGAGAGAGGTGGAGGGACCGGCCCTGTGAAACCTCGGCAACCCGGGTAGCGCGTGTGAGTATGCGTGTG
>JAGHDT010000576.1 GCA_021159805.1 Anaerolineae bacterium | reverse complement strand
GAACGCATCATCTTTGAGTTCGTTCAGGGCAAGCTGCGTGACGTGGTCAACACCAAGGAGATGACCGAGGTGATGCACAGCCGTTCGGCCCTGAACCGCGAGGTGATGAATGCCCTGGCCGAGAAGGAATCCCAATATGGTGTCAAGTTCGTCACCGTACAGATCCAGGGCGCCTCGCCACCTGAGGAAGTGGTGGCGGCGATCAAGGACCGTATGGTCGCCGTGCAGCGGCAGGAGCAGGCCCAAGCCGAGGCCGCGCAACATCGCACACTGGCCGACGCCGACTACTACGCCGCGCAGAAACTGGCAGACGGCAACGCTTACGAGATCACCAAACTGGCAGAGGCGGAAGCGGAACGCATCACAATGACATCGGCAGCGGAGCAGATCGCGGCCCGGGCGATGCTGGATGAACTGCAGAGCCGGGGCGATCTGGCAGAGGCCTACATTCAGCTGCTTATCGCCCGGGAACTGAAAGATAACAGCAAGTGGATCATCAGCGGGGAGCACTCCGCCGACGGTATGGTACCGAGGATTGAGCTACCAGGGACACCCTGAACGGCTCTGTTGTCTCCAAGCGTGCCGTGGAAGGGAGTCTCTATGAAGAATGCACCCTGGGTCCTGTTCCTGCTGGCGATTGTGATGTCTTGCGTGGGCGGGACGTGGCTGATCCGCGAGGAGGTCGGTCCCGTAGCACAAGAGGATCTATCAGCACCGCGAATCTACGCCTATCGCGATTGGCAAGCCGTGGGCACTCAACTGGAGAATGGCGACGTCGTGCACATCCGCGCGCGCGGCACATGGCTCTACACGCCCGACGAACTCCACGGCCCGGAGGGACACGCGGAGTACCCGGCGCCGGACACCTACCCCATCAGCGGCTACAGCGTGCCGGGCGGCGTGCTCCTGGGGCGGATCGGTGAGGATGGCCCACCCTTCATCGTCGGCCGCGGACGAACCGTGGTCGCTGATCGAGCGGGGACCCTGTATTTCCGCATCAACGACGACATACTGAGCGACAACGAGGGCTACGTCACGGTGGAGCTGCAGATCGAGGCTCCTGTGGAGCCCTGAGCGAGAGAGTCTTCGACAGGAGTGGCTTGTAGGTGAGCACAGCCTGTTTGCCGGCCGGCAGGCTGTGCTTTGTTGCCTAACATGAGAGTGGAAACCTGCCATCCGCCGTGTTTGTAGTATACGTACCACAGAGTCGCGGATTGGAGGCGTACTGCCGCTTCTACAACCACGAGCGGTACCATCAGAACCTCGACCATGCGGCACCGGCGGCAGTGCGTTTCGCTGGTAAGGAACACGTACTCGGAGCCCGCTAATCCAGCTTATTCTTGCCCACTTGTGGTCTTGAGAATGGGGGTCACTTCACCCTCGTTTTCAGTCCGGCATTTGGGCTTTGGCCTCTCCTTGCCATCGTCCGCACACCATGCTACACTCTGTTCAAGGTCAATGCTCGGTTGACCCTGAACACGATGCACCTAACTGATCACTTGTCCGTACACTTGTAGCATCGGAAACGACCGCACCCTATCGACCAAAAACGAGATAGGCCGTCGGCCGTCAGACACAGGGCGGGGGCACCGGTATCCAGAACCGGCATCCTCATCTTTGGTTGGGCGACGATCGTAGGCAGTCCACGCAAGCTGCTCGCGCAGGGATTGCTGCTAAGGCCATCTTCGGCGCTAGAGATCTGGGTCCGATTTCCTGACCAACGCGCGGTCACGCGCAGGCAACAAAGGGGCTGCGCCGAAACAGCGCAACGCCCAGGGCCAAGTTCACGCTGACGCGCGAACGTCAGCCCAAAACGTGGAGACGAAGTATGCCCAACTTGATCTATGGACTACTCGCCTTGACCGTCCTCTGTGCCGCCATCGTCGCTTTGCTCGCGCGCAGCCTTATCCGGTCCGTTATTGCCCTGGGCATGGGTAGCGCTTCGCTGGCAATGTTGTTGTTCCTCCTCAATGCCCCCTATGCCGCCGGTTTTGAGCTGAGCGTGGGCGCCGGTCTCATCAGCATTCTACTCATCATCGGCATCAGCCTGACGAAAGCCAGAAGGCCACACAGCCCATGAAGCGCGGATACGTAGTGTGGCTGATCATCGTACTGGTCCTGGTAACAGCAGGAGTGCTCGTCGGACGATGGCTGGTGGCCGAAGTTCCTCCCGGCGAGCTGAACCAGCAGCCCCGAGACGCAGCGTTCCGGGAGTGGTTCTGGGAACGCCGCACCCTGGACCTTGTGACGCAGGCAGGCCTGATGTTTGCCGGCGCGCTGGGTGTCGCGGCCATCCTCCCCGGCAACGAAGATATCCCACCACCACAGGCTGACCTGCATAGCTACCCAAAGGAATCCCCGTGAACATACCCGTACCGATGTCCCCCTGGCTAGATCTCGTCAATACGTCTCTTGGCATTCTCCTCTTTGTGCTGGGACTCGTTGGACTCCTGACGCAGCGCAGCGTCATCAAGCAAGTCATTTGCCTCAAGATCGTCCTGCAAGGCATTGTCCTGGAACTGATCCATGCCGGCCGCCTCCATAGTGATCCACACTTCGCCCAATCCATGGTGATATCAGCCCTCATCGTGGAGTCGGTCGTCATCGGCACAGCACTGGCCTTGATCGTGAACGTCTATCGTCACTATCCATCGGGGGATGTGGATGACCTCAATCGCCTCAGTGGCTGATATCAGCCTCACGCTGGCAGCACTTCTAGTCGGAGCCCTGGCCATCCCCGTGATCGGCACCATCGTCTTGGTGGGAGCTGGCAGGCGCTTG
>JAGHDT010000091.1 GCA_021159805.1 Anaerolineae bacterium | reverse complement strand
GTCCTCATCTTGATGTTGGGCGTGCATCTCCCGGCTGCGGCCCAGCAAGCGGCTTTGGGTGAGGATGTTCAGGCACCCGCGTCGGGCGAGGAGGATGCTGCTTCCGGCAGGGTGCGATGGATGCAGTGCTGGGCCGAAGAGACTGGGTTGCCCCCGAGCCAGATCAAGGCAGCTTCCCATCTGCTGGGTTCCGGCGAGCTGGTCGCGGATGTGCTGCTGCGTCTGCCTGAGCGTCTGGCACGTCCGACGCTGCTGGGGGCGGGTGGGACCAATGTGTCGCTGGAGTCCCTGGTGGCCTACGAGGTGCCGGCGTGGCGTATTCTGTCTGGACAGGGAGTGGCGTCCGGAAAACCGCTGCTGCTGACCCAAGGGAAGGATGTCTGTCTACCCTATCCGGTGAAGTCCATTGCGATGTCGCCGCAGCCGATGATCCGGGGGCGCACGGCGGCCCTCATCATCGAGACCGATCGTCTGGCCTTCTGCCGGGCTACGTATCTGGGGCAGGAAGAGCGCTGCTACCGTGATAGCGCGACGCGACTCGTCGTCTTGGTTGGGATTTCGGCGTTGATAGACCCCGGCACCTATCCGCTGCAGATCGAACTGGTATCCGGTGGAGAGGAAGTCACTTTTTCCTTGCCTCTGGAGGTCGCGGCAGGGAGTTATGGTTTCCAGTACATCGACCCGCCGCCACAGCTCTCCGCTCTTATGGATGCCGAGTTGATGTCGTCTGAGGAGCGCTATCTTGCGCAGTGGCGTGCCGTGCGCTCCCCGGTGCGCCAATGGGACCTGCCGCTGGCCCTGCCTTTGGAGAGCCGGGTGCCGATCTCGGCTGACTACGGCGATCGGCGTTCCTATGGTGGTATGGTGAGTGGGTATCACAGCGGCATTGACTACCGCGCCTGGACCGGCCTAGGCGTTGTGGCGCCTGCGGA
Organism: Anaerolineae bacterium; assembly: GCA_021159805.1. Lineage (GTDB taxonomy): Bacteria > Chloroflexota > Anaerolineae > B4-G1 > SLSP01 > PWVB01. Next base: position 5,739 of record JAGHDT010000091.1, on the reverse strand, counting down.
TGGTGTAGTCATTATGGCTGAGGAGCTGACGATGCGCGGCAACGCGGTGCTGATCGACCACGGCTGGGGCCTGGTCACCGGGTATTGGCATCTGTCCAAGACTCACGTGCGGGTCGGCGATGCGGTGACGCGGGGCAGTGTCTTTGCCGAAGTAGGGAGTACGGGCCTCTCCACGGGGTCACACCTTCACTGGGAGGTCTGGGTGAATGGGGTCTCGGTAGACGGTAAGCAGTTCTTGGCGCCGAACGGGTTGGCTGGCATCCAGCTCTCGCCGTACGTTGGCAGCGACCATCTGGCGTCGATGCAATAACGTTGTGCAGAGCCTGTGTTCACTTACGCGCACGACTATGTTTGAGTCACTATGCTGCTGCAAACCAGGTGCTTCCATCAGATGGCCGGGCGTGGTCGAAGGGGAGCCCGGCCTATATGCAGATCCTATGTAGGTCTGGCTGTCTAGCCCGACTATCTGCTCGATAGTACAAGGTGTGGTTCTCGAGGTAGGCGACCGGTGGGCTGCCGGTGTGGCCGCGTCTGCTGGACTGAGTCTGCTGAGGAGGTGTCGGTATGTGTGGACGATTCACGCTTTGGCTGCAGTTCGGCGATCTCGTCAAAGCATTCCCGGGCCTGACCTTCCCTGAGTTCCTTTCACCCCGCTACAACATTGCTCCAACCCAGGATGTAGCTGTCGTTCCCAACGACGGTCTGAAGCAGGTGCGGCTGTTTCGCTGGGGTCTGTTGCCGTTCTGGGCCAAAGACCCCTCGATTGGGAATCGGATGATCAACGCGCGCGCAGAGACGGTGGCCGAGAAGCCTGCCTATCGCGCGGCCTATCGTCGTCGCCGCTGTTTGGTCCTGGCAGATGGTTTCTACGAATGGCGGAAGGAGTCCGGATCGCGCACCAAGACGCCGATGTACGTTCAGCTAGCGTCGGGCGAGCCGTTCGCCTTCGCCGGTCTGTGGGAGGTGTGGCGTCCGGACGATTCGCCGCTCTTCACCTCTACCATCATCACTACCGAACCCAACGCGCTTCTGGAGCCTATTCACAACCGCATGCCCGTGATTCTGCCGCGTGAGGCCTATGACCGTTGGCTTGATCCCGCAGAGCAGCGCTCCGGATCGTTCAGTGATCTGCTGGTGCCCTATCCCGCGGAGGAGATGGTTGCTTATCCGGTGTCCACATACGTGAACAGTCCAGGCAATGATTCGCCGGTCTGCGTGGCGGCCGCCGCCTGACGGCTGCTTGCGAGGTTGACCCGGACTTGGTCCACCTTAATCATCAAGAGAGAAGCTATGATCGACACACTTGCCTACGCACGACAGAATCAAGAACGCTTCCTGGAAGAACTGAGAGAGTTCCTCAGGATTCCCAGCATCAGCACGCAGCCCGAGCGTGAGGCGGATATCCAAGCTGCCGCGGTTTGGCTGCGCGATCGTTTCCTAGCCGCGGGGTTCACGCGTGCTGACGTGATGCCTACGGGCGGACACCCCGTGGTCTACGCTGAGTGGATGGCGGCCGGACCCAATGCGCCGACCGTCTTGGTCTACGGGCACTACGATGTTCAGCCACCGGATCCTCTGGATGAGTGGGACTCGCCGCCGTTTGAGCCGACCGTCAAGGGCGACAGCCTGGTTGCCCGTGGTGCTTCTGATGATAAGGGCCAGCTCTACATCCACGTCAAGGCCGCCGAGGCGTTCCGGCACACGGCGGGAGCGCCTCCGGTCAACCTGAAGTGCCTGATAGAGGGCGAGGAGGAGTCGGGAAGCCCCAGTTTCGCCCCCTTTGTCCGTGCTCATCGGGATCTGCTGGCTGCAGACGTCGCCCTGATCTCGGACACTCACATCCTGGCCGAGCACCTGCCGAGTATCGTCTATGCGCTGCGCGGTCTGGCTTACCTGGAGGTGACGGTCACCGGTCCGAGTTACGATCTGCACTCGGGGATCTACGGTGGTGCGGTCAACAACCCTATCAATGAGCTGTGCCGGATGATCAGCCGGCTGCAGGCGCCCGATGGTCACGTGCTGATCCCTGGTTTCTACGACTGCGTGCGTGACCTCTCGCCGGAGGAGCGCCAGGACTCGGCAAAGATCCCCTTTGATCGCGAGGCGTGGCTAGAGGAGGCCGGCGCTGCTACCGATTGGGGCGAGCCCGACTACACGATTGTCGAACGTGCATCCGCACGGCCCACACTGGATGTCAACGGCATCTGGGGTGGCTACATCGAGCCCGGGGCAAAGACGGTCTTGCCCAGCCAGGCACACGCCAAGATCTCGATGCGACTCGTGCCGGATCAGGATCACAAGGAGATCTCCCGGCTGGTGGCGGACTACTTACAGTCGATCGCGCCGCCCTCCGTCTCGGTCAAGATCAAGGTGCTGCACGGCGGGGAAGGTGCCATCGTCGATAGGGAGAGTGCGGCGATGCGGGCCGCCTTCAAAGCCTACAGTGAGACCTTCGGTGTTGATCCCGTCTTCGTCCGGGAGGGGGGATCCATCCCCGTGGTCGCGATGTTCCAGCGAGAACTTGGCATTGAGGCGGTGCTGATGGGGTTTGGGCTGCCGGACGATCGCCTGCATTCGCCCAACGAGAAGCTGCATATTCCCAACTTCCATCGAGGGATTGAGACGGTCATCCGTTTCCTGGCTGCCTTTGGGGAGCTCGGTTAGCCAACTTGCTTGAGGTCACGAGCCGGAGAGCGATTCTCTATGGGAGCAGCGCATTTGCGCAATTCGGTCATCGGGGAGAAGTCTTGGACCGTAGTTGCACTATGCGCATCATCGTCAGGGCCAAGACGGCCAATGCGCGGCTTGGAGTGGGTGAGGGGCGATCTGATAGCCTGGTGACGATCCCTCTTGGATCTTCGCCCTCATTCTAGATCGCACACACATGGCTTTGTTTGTCTACGCGGTGTTGTGGTGATGATATGAAGCGTCTGATAGGTGCGCTAGCCCTGGTGAGCCTGGCCTGCGCCTGGGTGCCTCTGGTTACCGCTCCGGTTGGGTTACCTACGGCAACGCCCACACCCGAAGGGCTCCAGGCGACGGAGCCTGCGGCGTTCACGCCGGCACCTACATCCACCCCGCGTCCTGCACCGACGTTCACAGTGACGCCGCAACCGACGCCGTCGCCTACGCCGGAGCCGGATCCACAACTCAGGGCTGAGGACGTTCAGCTCCTGCCGTGGCCGCTGTTTGAGGGCGACCGGATGACTGTGGACGTTGACCCGCTGTTGCCCAGCTCCATGATCTGGACGGACGATGCAGATGCAGCGCCTGCGGTGGTGATGACGTTGCCGGATGGGGAGACCTTCTCGGCACCGGTGGGCCTGATGGGGCTGGACCATACAGCTCAGGCGCGCTTCTACTGGATCACCGAGCTGCCGACGGACCTTGCGACTGCTGCGACGATCTCCCTGCCCATCACACTCACCCTGGAGCTGCCGGACGACGTGCCGGACGCAGATCCTGCCAACAACACGCTCGTCATTCCGGTGCCCATCTTGTCACGTGAGGCTGTCTCGCCGCCCGAACCTGCGGCACAGTGGGCGGTCACGGACACTGCTGGGTTCACGATGCACTATCTCACCGGGTCGGCTGCTGAACGGGACCTGGAGGCGATCATAGCAACAGCCGATGACGCCTATTTGGAGGTGACCGCCCGCTTGGGCGAGCCCGATGATCCTGTGGATATATATCTGCTCGACCGCGTGGTGGGACAGGGGGGATATGCCTCGTCGGAGTGGGTGGCCGTCTCGTACCCGGACCGCAGATACGCACCGGTGTCGCTGTCCACGGTGTTCCGGCACGAGCTCACACACCGCTTGGATGACGCGATTGGCTGTGATGGCGCCCCTGCGCTCCTGAGGGAGGGGCTGGCCGTCTTTCTGGCCGGTGGTCACTACAGGCCGGAGCCCCTGCGAGAAAAGGCGGCTGCATTGTTCATGACGACTACCTATGTGCCACTGGCCACTCTGGTGGAGGACTTCTACACACACCAGCACGAGGTAGGCTATCTTGAGGCTGGGGCTATGGTCTCGTATCTCGTGGAGAATTACGGCTGGTCGTCATTGGAGCGCATGTGCCGCACGGCCTCTGATGTGATCGGAGACGACGTGGCGCGATGGGACGCTGCAGTGGCCGTGCTGGATCCTCGTGACACGGGGATAGCGCCGGACACTGCAGATGCCGTTGCATCGGAGGATGGTGCCGCCACCTTCGAGCAAGCGTGGCAGACCTGGCTCAAGGCAGCCGGTGTGCGACCGCAAGACCGGACGTTGGTCGAGTTGGAGCTCCAGCTGATGGACCTGATGCGGTCCTATCAGTCTGCCTATGATCCTGCCGCGCACTTTCTTGAGGGGGTGCTCTTCAGCCCCGCGGAGGGAGAGCGCATGGGCATTGTGGCGGATTTTGTACGTCGTCCCCGTACACCTGAGGCTATTGCTATTGAGCTGGTTCTGGCGATGGCGCAGGAGGCTGTGGAACAGCGCGACGCGGAGCTGCTGAACATGTTGAACGCAGAGCTGGTGGCGGCTTTGGCGGCGGGGCCCCGAGGTTCAGGTCTGGTCGCCGACGTGCTGGCTATCACGGAGCGCGCTCAGTCCGGGGGTTGGGAGCCATACCGGCTGCTCTTGGAGGGGAAGGGTCGCTTTCGTGTCTATGTTCTGAGTCGCCAGGTCTGGCCTCTGCAGTCCGTGCTGTCGGCCCGACTGCGTGATGGTGTTTGGGAACTCGTCGGGACTGCGTGGAGCGACTGATGGCGCTGATTGTGCTGGGTAGTGCGATCGGTCATAGGCCAAGACTGAGCTCTGGTGGCTAGACTGCGCAGATGACCGTTGCGATAGGAGGCGAAGCGATGGCAGTATCCAACATTATGTTCACCGACACGCCGCTCGGCGTGGTTTGGCTGTGGGCAACTGACCAGGGCCTCTGTGGTCTGGGATTCGGCGACACGGTCAAGCGTAAGGAGCTCCATCGGTTGGTCAACTGTGGCATCGATACGCCGAGTCCTGTGACGACAGATCTTCTGGAAGAGGCCCGGACACAGCTGCAGGCCTACTTCAACCGGCGTCTGCAGAGGTTCAACCTGCCCCTTGATCTCCGGGGTACGGATTTTCAGCATCTTGTCTGGCTGCAACTGCAGCAGATTCCCTATGGGCAGACGACGACGTATGGCGGAATTGCCACGGTGTTGGGCCGATCCAATGCTTCTCGGGCTGTGGGCCAGGCCGTCGGGGCTAATCCGGTGTCCGTGGTGCTGCCGTGTCACAGGGTGGTGGGGGCCCACGGCAAGCTCATCGGTTACGGCGGGGGGATAGAGCGCAAAGCCGCGCTTCTGGAGCTGGAGCAAGCCGGGCTGCAGTTGCGCATTCCGCTCAAGTGGTCGGCGATGCGGATGGATTGATTCACTGAAGTGCTGAGCCTCCTGGGGGCACTGGGCCAGGCTTGCGCGGTGAGTTTCGGGTACTGAGTTCCCTTTGATCCGTGAGTTGGAGTTGTCATGAGCTTGACGCACCACTAGAATAGAGCTATATGGATCTTCAATACCCGCGCATGTCGCGCAGTCTGGTGTTACTGCTGCTCTGGCTCTTCTTTGCACAGGTGGTACTCGCTGCTCGCGAGACTTCCATCACGCTTGATGAGCCACTCCATATCGCCAGTGGCTATGCTTGCCTCCTCACCGGTGATTACCGGCTGGTCGAGGAACATCCGCCGGCGCTGAAGATGCTCCAGGCAGCTCCTTTG
>JAGHDT010000563.1 GCA_021159805.1 Anaerolineae bacterium | reverse complement strand
GGTCCATCCTGTGGTTCCGAAAGGTGCCCCTCCCAAGAAGTAGGCATATCTGGACAACCTATGCCGTCATCGGGCTGATCAACGGCGCACTGCCCTTCTCGCTCATCTCGTGGGGCGAGCAGTACATCCCCAGCGGCTGGGCCGCTCTGTTGCAGGCCACGTTGCCGATCTTCACGATCCTCCTGGCACATCTGCTCACGCAGGATGATCGGTTGACCTGGGGCAAGGCGGTGGGCGTCGCTCTGGGCTTCTGCGGCGTCGGCTTGCTGATGTGGCCAGAGGTGCGTCAGGGCACCTCTGCCTCGGTGTGGGGCATGCTCGCTGTTGTTGGCTCGTCGCTCTGCTATGCCCTGGCCAGCATCTTCGCCAGGCGACGGCTCGAAGGGCAGAATCCTATGGCCTCGGCCGCAGGACAGTTCACGATGGGGTTCGCCTACATGCTGCCCATGGCGTTCCTGCTGGAGCAGCCCCTGCAGATCGCACCATCGTGGAAAGCGTTGGGCAGTTGGGTCGCGCTCGCCGTGATGGGGACTGTGATCGCCTATGTGATCTACTACACACTGCTGGACCGTACCAGCGCCACGTTCACCACGATGGTGACCTACATCGTGCCGATCAACGGTCTGATCCTGGGAGCACTGGTGCTTGGCGAACACCTCAGCCCTATGGTGGTGATCAGCCTGGGTATAGTATTGAGCGGGGTGCTTCTGGTGCGACGTTGAAGCGTTCGTCAGTGGCGGAACCCACACATTGATGGTACAATTCGCCGCGGTGTGAAGTTCAAGAAGAGGGCGAGGTTTATGCGATTCGACAACGTCTGTATTGAGAGCCTGGGATATGTGATCCCAGATAAGGTCGTTCCCACCTCCTGGTTCGAAGAGCAGCTGAAGCCGCTCTACGAAGCTATAGGAATTCCCGGCGGCTTCATTGAGCGGCTGACCGGCATCAAAGAACATCGCTACTGGGATGACGGCGTGAGCGTGTCAGATGGATCCGCGATGGCCGGCGAAAACGCCCTGAAGGCCGGCGGAATCGACCGCAGTGAGGTCCAGTGTTTGATCAACACCTCCGTGTGCCGGGACTATATCGAGCCCGCCACAGCTGCCATTGTCCACCACAAGTTGGGGCTGCCTTCAACAGCCATGAGCTTCGACATTGTCAATGCGTGCCTGGGTTTCCTGAATGGCATGGTCGTTGTCGCCAATATGATCGAGCTCGGCCAGATCGACACGGGTTTGGTCGTCGCCGCCGAGGCCCCTCGCGTGGGACAACTGGCGACGATTGACTATATGCTCAACAATATGCGCAAGAACGACCACCAGGACAAGGAGAGGCTTCGGGACAACGTGGCATCCTTCACCCTGGGGGCGGCCTCTGTCGGTATGGTGCTGCGTCACAAGTCAAAGTCCAGGACCGGCAAGCGGCTTCTGGGCGGCGCCAGCCACAGCGCCACCGAGCACTGCGAGCTTTGTGTGGCCCAGAATACCTGGATGCGCACAAAGTCAACCCGTCTGTTACAGGAGGGCACCAAGGTCGTCCTCCTGGCCTGGGAGCGCTTCAGTGCCACGATGGGATGGACCGTCAACGATGTCGACAAGCTCTTCACGCACCAGGTGAGTGAGCCGCAGCGCCAGATTTTCCTCAAGGCGCTCAACTTCGACGAGAAAATCGACCACCCGACGCTGCAATACCTGGGCAACACTGCCTCTGTTGCTGCGCCGATCTCACTCGCCATTGGCCTGGACAAAGGGCTCGTAGATGACGGCGATCGTGTGGTGCTCTTTGGCGTGGGTAGCGGGATCAATAGTACGGCTCTGGGGCTTCAGTGGTAGCCGGATCGGAGACACACCCAGAGGGACCGGCGGCGAATCAGCAGGCCGGAACGACGCTGGCGAGCTCACGTCGTGGGCGGCTCTGCAAGCCACTGTATCCGTTCACATCGCATTGGCTCGATATCGACGGGGTCCAGATGCACTACCTGGACGAGGGACCGCGTGATGCGCCGCCCATCGTCATGTGCCATGGAAACCCGACGTGGTCCTTCTACTACCGGACGCTGATCCCGGCGCTCAGCCGTTCCTATCGCGTGATCGTGCCCGACCATGTCGGCTGTGGCCTCTCGGACAAACCGCAAGCATATACCTACACCCTGGAACAGCACATCCGGAACCTGGAGACGTTGATAGCGCACCTCGGCCTGCGGCACATTGTGATGATGCTTCACGATTGGGGCGGCGCCATCGGCATGGGCTATGCCACCCGCCATCCGGAGACCGTGGAACGCTTCGTGATCTTCAACACGTCGGCATTCTTCCTACCGGCGATCCCGGGGGTCCTCAAGCTGGCGCGCAGCGCCGGCTTCGGCGAGGTGCTCCTTCGCGGCTTCAACGCGTTCGCCGGATTCGCCATATGGCGGTGGGTGGGCCGCTGGCAGCCGATGTCGCGCGCAGCGCGCGCCGGTTACCTTGCTCCGTACGATAACTGGCAGAACCGTATCGCCATCTACCGTTTCGTCCAGGATATCCCTGTGACCGCCGACCATCCCACTCGCGCCACCATAGACGCCATCGACGCCAAACTCTCACTCTTCCGCGACCATCCGATGCTCATCGTCTGGGGTGCCAAGGACTTCGTCTTCACAGTCAAGGGATTTCTGTCCGGGTGGCACAATCGCTTTCCAACCGCTGAGATCCACATCCTCCGCGATGCCGGCCACTATGTCGTCGAGGACGCCCACGAGCGCATCTTGCCGCTCGTGACCGAGTTTCTTGGAAGAACAGAGCTTTCAGCAGTCAGCTTTCAGCAGTCAGCTATCAGCGGTCAGCGGTCAGCCAACAGCAGTACGGAGTAAGGAGTAAGCAGTATGTGGACATCTAGTACTCCGTACTTCTTACTCCTTACTGCCTTTAGCTGAAAGCTGAAAGCTGACCGCTGACCGCTGACCGCTGACCGCTGACCGCTGATAGCTTCCAAAGGATCACCACCTATGCCAATCAACTACAACGTCGCCAGTTCAGTCGCCGAGATGGCGGACCGCGCTCCCTACCAGCCGGCTGTCATTTTCCCCGCCG
>JAGHDT010000485.1 GCA_021159805.1 Anaerolineae bacterium | reverse complement strand
CATCGCTATTGGGCCGTGCGGCGCAAGGCGCTGGGCGTTGCGGAGCTGGCTCCATATGACATCTGGGCACCGCTGACATCCACAAGAGCTCGCGTCCCATTTGAGCAAGCGATCGACTGGATCTCGGCCGGGTTGGCGCCGATGGGTGCGGAGTATGTGGCGGCCCTTCGCAAAGGAGCCTTGGCGCAGCGTTGGGTTGATGTCTACCCCAATCAGGGTAAGTCGGCCGGAGCCTTCTCTGCGGGCTGGCAGGGCACGCATCCCTTCATCGTGATGAACTACAATGACGATCTCTTCAGCCTGAGCACTTTGGCTCACGAGTTGGGGCACTCGATGCACTCCTATCTCACTTGGAGGACCCAGCCGTTTCTCTACAGCGACTATTCCCTCTTCGTCGCCGAGGTGGCCTCCAACTTCCATCAGGCCATGGTTCGCGACTATCTGCTTAAGTCCAGCGATGATGTGGGGTTCCAGATCGGTGTGATCGAGGAGGCGATGTCCAACTTCCACCGGTACTTTTTCATCATGCCCACGCTGGCGCGTTTTGACCTGGAGATTCACCAGCGGGTGGAGCGCGGGCAGGGGCTAAGCGCGCAGGGCATGATCGATCTGATGGCCGATCTCTTTGCTGAAGGGTACGGGGATGAGATGGCCTTTGACCACGACCGCGTCGGCATCACGTGGGCGACCTTTGGACATCTCTTTGTGGACTACTACGTCTACCAGTATGCGACCGGCATCTCCGGCGCCAACGCGCTGGCCAAGGGCATTCTGGACGGCAAGCCCGGCGCCGTAGATGATTACCTCAGCTTCCTCAAGGCCGGCAGCTCGGTCTATCCCCTGGATGCCCTCAAGATCGCCGGTGTGGATCTGGCGACGCCGGAGGCAGTGGAGGTCACATTTGGAGTGTTGGATGAGATGGTGACGCGGCTGGAGGGGTTGGTGGGATAGAAGCGTTGTACGTTGCAGGTTGAACGTTCTCAGTTGTCTGTTGTTGGTTGCCAGTCTTCGGTTGGTAGCTAGTAGCTGCCGGCGAGGGATGTGTTGTGGCTTCTAGTCGGTGAGTGCTGACCACCAACTGACAGTCTGCAACCTGCAACTGGCAACTGGCAACTGGCAACCGGCAGAGCTTAACGTTCCAACGTGGAACTTGCCAACCCGCAACCGGTGTTCACACTGGAGACTTGACGATGAACCCACCCGCTGATGGTATTCATACCATGATTGATCGCGACGTGATGACGCCTTCCGCACGGAAGCTGCGCGATACGTATGCAATCACGCCAGGGACCCCGCTCGTCAAGCGGGAGTTCGGCTTCTATTCGCTCGAGGTGTGGGCTGAGCAAGGTATGCCGCAGGATGTGTCGCATGCCGAGCTGTTTGAGCTTGAGCCACCCGGCAGCCATAGCCTCGGGCAGTTGGGATGGTGTGAGGCAGGCCTGTGCCCTGTCTTTGAAACCAAGGTACTGGAAGACCGTGGCGAGTACGAGCTCGTGCAGGACTTCGCTGGACGTCATGTGCTCTTCTTCAGGGGGCGACGAAACGGCTTCATGCCCGAGTATGTCGACCATCCGGTGAAGGACATGAGGTCCTTTGAGGAGAAGATCGCCTGGCGGATGGATAGTGATAGCTCGGAGCGGTACGCCGACCTGGATGAGCGGATGGCGGCGGCCATGCAGGCTGCCGGACAGGGCCTGATGATGACGCAGAACCTGGTTGGCGGCTATATGTATCTGCGCAGTCTGCTCGGGCCGGAGGAACTGCTGTATGCCTTCTACGACATGCCCGACGTGGTGCACGCGTGCATGCACGCGTGGTTTGAGCTGGCTGACGCGGTCATTGCCCGGCATCAGGAGCACGTCACGTTGGATGAGTTCTATCTGGCCGAGGACATCTGGTACAAGGGCGGGGCCCTGATCTCGCCGCAGATGATGAAGCGCTTCCTTTTCCCCTACTATCAACAGCTGGTCACCAACATCAAGGCCCGCCAGATCGACAAGAGGCGCCATCTGTACACCCAGGTGGACACCGACGGCTTCTCCGATGGCGTGATTGCGCTGTACCGGGAGTCCATCGGCCTTGACGCGCTGAGCCCGTTCGAGGTGGCGGCCGGTTGCGACGTCGTGCGCACAGCGCAGGAGTATCCTGACCTTGCCATCTTTGGCGGTATCGACAAGCGTGTGCTTGCTCAGGGACGCGATGCCATCGACGCGATGCTTGAGCGCATCATCCCCGCTATGCGCGAGCGGGGCGGATACATTCCCACCTGTGACCACGGCGTTCCGGAGGAGGTGCCGTATGAGGACTACCTCTACTATCGGAGGCGGGTGGTGGAGTTAGGGAGCCGGTAATCACGATTCACGATTCAGGAGTTCAACAGCTACTTGGTTCTCCTTCCCAATGGAGTCTCACGAGTGGGCATGAATCGTGAATGGTGAATCGTGGCGTCCAACGTGGACTTGTGACTTCTGACTCTTGACCTAGACTAGAGAGTACCATCTGTAACGTGTTAACCTGCAACTAGGAACCTGTAACTTTCTTTTCTTGGAGGTACGATGACGAAGATTGCTTTTATCGGTGCTGGAAGCTTTGGATTCACTCGTAAACTGGTCACAGATCTCCTGACGTTCCCGCTGTTGGAGGATGCGACTCTTGCGCTGATGGACATCGACGCAGAACGGCTGGAGTTCATTCGTCGTGCAGTGCAGCGCATCGTCGATGAGGGTGGGTATCCTGCCAAGGTCGAGACGACGATGGATCGGGTCGAGGCGCTCACCGGCGCTGACGCTGTATTGTGCACGATCCTGGCCGGTAGCGTAGATGTCTGGCAGCACGACATCCTGATCCCCAAGAAGTACGGTATCGACATTAATGTCGGCGATACACGCGGTGTGGCAGGTATCTTTCGCGCACTGCGCACTATCCCGGTGATGCTGGACATCGTCAAGGACATGGAGCGAGTCTGCCCTGGCGCAACGCTGCTCAACTACACGAACCCGATGGCGATGCTCTGCCGGGCGATGCAGCGGGAGTCCTCAATCCAGGTGACCGGACTCTGTCACAGCGTGCAGGGCACGGCGGCGATGCTGGCCGGTTGGATCGGCGCGCCGATGGACGAGATCACCTATACCTGTGCCGGGATCAACCATATGGCCTGGTACCTGGATTACAAGTGGAACGGCAAGGATGCGTACCCGCTGATCCGCAAGGCTGTGGTAGAGAATGAGGAGATCCGCAACGAGGAGCAGGTCCGCAACGAGATGTTCCTGCAATTCGGCTACTACATCACCGAGTCCAGCGGCCACAATTCCGAGTACAACTGGTGGTTCCGCAAACGCCCTGACCTGATCGAGACCTATTGCACTGACGGTACCGGCTGGAATCCAGGCCACTATGCCTACATCCTCGACGAGTACCGTAAGCGTGGGAATAGCTGGAAGGACGATATCACGGCCTGGCTCGACAATCCCGAACCGCTGGATTTGGCCCGCGGCCACGAGTATGCCACGTATATCATCAACGCGCTGCTGGGTGGGGAACCCTTCAAGTACAACGGCAACACGGCGAACACCGGCCTGATCACCAACCTGCCTCAGGACTGCTGCGTCGAGGTGCCCGTCTACGCTGACAAGGGCGGGCTGCATGCTCTCTACGTAGGTGCGCTGCCGGCATCAGTTGCGCCGCTTAACCAGATCACCGTGGCCTCGGAGGAATTGGCCGTCGAGGCCGCTCTGACCGGTGACCCGACCTTGGTCTTCCAGGCCGTTGCCTATGCGCCCCTGACCGCATCGCTGCTCTCACTGTCCGAGATCAAGCAGATGGTAAATGAGATGCTGGCGCAGAACAAGGACTACTTGCCGACATTCAGGCATTTTGAGGCATGAGAGAGTCAGGAGTCTTGAGTCAGGGGTGGCGGGCCCGGTCACGATTCACGATTCAGGTGTGTTTGAGCAGGAGGATTTGGCTTCCGAATCTCGCAGCGCGATGAGGATGAATGGTGAATCGTGAATCGTGATTCCGACCTCGGACTTGCGACTGACAACTGAAAACTGGCAACTGGCAACTTCACGGAGGTACCATGCTGAAGGAACTTGTGTTGGCAAGCCGCAGCTACCGTCGTTTCGACGAGTCTGTGTCTGTTTCGATAGAGACGTTGAGGGAGCTGGTGGCTTTGGCGCGGTTCTCACCGTCTGGCGCGAACCGCCAGCCGCTGAAGTTCAGGTTGTTCGCTGATGCGGAGTCGCGCGAGAAGATCTTCGCGTGCTTGGCCTGGGCCGGTGCTCTGCCAAAGTGGCCGGGTCCGGCGGAGGGCGAGCGGCCGATGGCGTACATTATGATCCTGGGTGACATGGAGGTCAGCAAGAGTTTCGCGGTTGATGAGGGGATTGTGGCGCAGAGTATGATGCTGGGCGCGGCTGAGAAGGGGTTGGGCGGCTGTATGGTGGGCTCCATCAACCGAAAGAAGCTGCGCGAGATCCTGGAGATTCCCGAGCGGTATGAGATCCTGTTGATCCTGGCGCTGGGGAAGCCTGCCGAGAAGGTCGTCATCGAGGATCTGGCCGAGGGTGCCGGCACCAATTACTGGCGCGATGAGGAAGACGTGCACCACGTGCCGAAGCGCACTCTGGATGAGCTGATTGTATAGCTGAGGCGACGTTCGCGCGCTCTTGCCTGAGGCCAGGTGAGGGCGCGCGTTCGTTGGGGGTGTGTCAGAGTTGGGGCGAATACGCAGAGTGAGCGTGTCGTCAGGCCTTGGTG
>JAGHDT010000134.1 GCA_021159805.1 Anaerolineae bacterium | reverse complement strand
CTCAACTCTGCTTCACCGCGTCCGTCAAGGGCCGGTTCACGCCCCGGACGTGGATCATCATGCAAGGCCTTTTCAAGACCTCCCAGTACGCACCGCTTCCGAATACGTTCTACTGTCGCGCGGCTTGTATTGAATGCCTCAACAATCGCGGCGTCTTTCCAACCTTCATCGGCTTTGAGCAAGATCTGGGCGCGCTTCATCTTGCGCGCCGAGAGTTTTCCTTTGCTGGTTAACTCTAGCAATTGGTTGCGCTCTTCTGGATCCAATCCGACAATGTATCGTTTCACTGGCATGCTCTAGGCTCCTTTCGCTTATCCCATGCCACATTATCTCTCTCATATTCAAGTTGACCAACTACTAGGACAGCCAACATCCAGACAGTGCTGAACATAGGCCTCGACTTCGGCGTCGGTGTCGGCGTCAAACCCTTCCCAAACGCGATCTCCGATGAAGATCGTAGGTACGCCTACGGCTTCTATGCCAAAGGCTTCCGCGGTGCGCTCGAATCGTTTCGAATACGTTGTCGAGAGCCACACTTCATAGGCTTCTACCTCGACATCAGGGTGTTCAGCCTCCAGCAATCTCAGGAACGCGAGCGCTTCACCGCCCGGATCGGCGCCGATCTGAACAAAACCGGATTGCGCTTCGTCATCCGGTTGGGTTGCGTCACACTGCGAGCAACCTACATCCCCCCAAAACAAGGCCACGTGTACCTTCTCCGGCACGTCTGGTGAGCCGTCCTTTTGGGGGGGGCGCGACACTTACGCTGGGTGGCATGGCGGCATCGTGCCCAGTCACGACACCCGCGCCGGCGTCTGAGCACCCATCCTCCACGCAGGCCTTCACAACAGCCTGGATCTCCTCTCGAAGTGGGTCAGCAAAACCTTCCCAGTGTTGCCCGCCGATGAAGATTGTGGGCACGTAGCGAGGCTCGAAGCCATGCGCCGCGGCCATCTGCTTGAAGAGCTCCTGGTTTGTCGCGTCGTGCCAGACCTCGAACTCCTTCACCTGTACGGCAGGATAACGCCTGTCCAGCTCCTCAAGGAAAGGCTTGGCCTCCGCGCAGTGCGGACACCCCTCACCCCAGAAGAAGTAAATAACGACCGGCGTTTCGGCTACTCCTTGCAGGGCTGGGGCTGCGTGAGCTGTGGGGACGACGCACAACCCAAAGATTGCCAGCAAGGCCGATAGATAGAGGCAGCGAATGTGACGGGCCATGGCACCTCCCGGATCAAATGGCAATGTCATCCGGACTGAGCGTGTCAATGCCGGAGTCTGGCTCATGCAGGACCGCGAAACTGGGCTGCGTGCCACAGGTGGGAGCAATTCCACACACTGGCGCTCCCTGCCAGAGGGCGACTCATCCATATGGTGTCCCAGGAAAGCGTTCGGGTTGAGTGCCACGGCCGCCAGTGCCTGGCGGCCGTGGGCTATGGTCAGCCCCTTGATGCGGGCTCCATTGATGAACCGTCCCGTAAGTTCCATATTAGTGCGCACGGATGGGTTTTCAAGGATGCCCACCTGCGGGACGGCGTATGACAGCAGCTGCTAATGCAGCTTTTCGACGTGGTCTTCGAGGTTGCCTGCTATGTACGCCTGCACCGCCTCGGCAATGGTGACGCGGTCCGTCACCACAGGGCGGATACCGGCCTGCTCCATGCTTCGATAGAGTCCCGCTCCCATACCCCGTGCCAGGAGCACGTCACAATCAGCGATGGCGCCGGCCATACGAGTGTGACGATTCTGCGACGCGGAGTCGAACCCGTGACCGCGCGGGTCGGCTCCGTGTGCCGCTTCGGCGTGCGGTTCGCCCGAAAACTGGGTATGGCCCATCTTGTCGCGGGTCTCATACGAGACGATTTTTCCGTCCTCGACGGTCACGATGACATAGAACGGGGCACGACCAAAGTGCTGGCTGATGGTGGTGCCATCTTCAGATACGGCTGCGATTTTCATCCTGTTTTTCCTCCCGTCATAATTTCTTCTCACTCACCAGCGTCAGCTCGTTTAAGCGAATCAAATCACGCACTTCGGGCAGGAAAGCCTGAATATCATCCTGCTCGGTCGAGGTGACCTCAAAAGACATAAACGAGGGCGTCTTCAGCGCGACGCCCCGTACAGTTGGAATATCCAGGCGCAGGTTGACGAAGTCGTACGACCCTTCTTTGATCATCTCTCCCAGTTGGATCAGAAATCGCTTTTCCCCAAACTCTCCGGCGATTTCAAAGCGCACGCGCATCGTCAGCTTGGCGACAGCATCCTCGGCGGCGGCCCGCGCTTTGAGTGCATCTTGTTTGGCCATTTTCTCTTCGGCTTCCTGGCGCACAACCTTGAAGATCTTCTCCTCGCGCTCCAATCTCCAGATCATGTCGCGGTCAGGAAAAGCAATGGCCTGCACCGGACAGACTGTGCCACACGTACTGCATCCCACCATACAACTCATAGCATTGACGGCCACGGCCTTGTTGTTCTGCATCTCATACACGCCACGTCCGCAGCTAGTGTAGCAGAGGGTACAGCCGATGCAGGTATCGGTATCCACACTCGGAAACCAGGGAATATCCTTGCGAGGAATCCCGTGCCACATTTCATCTTTGCCATTTCAAGTCACCTTCTGCGATACGTTCGACACCACCCATATCAAGTCGACGGTGAGTGATTTCCCCACCCCTTCTTTGGCGATTGCTATCTCGTGATCATAGGCAATGCCCTAGGAATTTCCTCATCGGAGCACCATCCATAGGAACCGCGACCCGATCAGTACCAGCAGGGGGGCGATGGTGTAGGTCACGATGCGGTTTAGTTTGGGCGTCCACAAGCGTTCCACGGCCAGGGCCGTCAAGACGATGACGACGAAGAGGTAGAGCGCCAGCAGTAGGTCGCTCTGATCCAGGGGGTGCCCCAGCGCTATCTGGGTCAGTAGCCCTGCCCACGCTCCACTGACCACGCCCAGTGAGGCCAGCGCATAGGCTCTGCGTGGATGGTGACCCAGGGCGGCGTTGTAAAGCGGCACGGTGAACGGTTTGCCGCCGGCTGAAAGGAGCCCGGCCAACGCCCCGCTCAGGGTGGCGATGGGCGCGATCCAGGCCGGGTGAGCCTTATCGTCCCGCTCCGGCATCGGCTTGATCAACACCAGCCGCAAGCCGGCCAGAATCGCATATATGCCCAGCACGCCCAACAACCACG
>JAGHDT010000453.1 GCA_021159805.1 Anaerolineae bacterium | reverse complement strand
CCCCTGAACCGGGGACTTCGCCTCCGCAGCCGGGGACTTCGCCCCCTGAACCGGGGACTTCGCCCCCTGAACCGGGGACTTCGCCTCCGCAGCCGGAGGTGGGAGAGGGGACAGGAGGCGCCGTTCCGAGAATAGTCTTCTGCGATCCGCTCTGGGGCCGAAGGCATTCTGATGCTAGGCATCTTGCCCGCATCTTTGCGCAAGTGGTCACCGGTCTGCTCTCAGCAGCCGCTGCGCACCGGGGACCTTCAGAGCAAAGCGGGCAAGATACAGGGCGCTCCGATGCGCGCGGTCCCGGATGGCAGAGTGCACTACTACTCCGGAAACAACCCGCTACAATGACAGTTCCGGCTCGGCGGCGAGTCGCCAAAGTATACCGTCCTGCAGAACTGGGTCAATAGTAATCTCAACTTCTTTACAAACACACATAGTTACCTACAATGCCCATATCATCGGGAGGGGTGCATCCGACGTCTATGTTCTCCAGGCTCAAGAAGACCAACTTACAGACCGTCGCTCTCGCAGCCTTGTGTCTCGTCTTGGCGGTTGTTATCTTTGTCTTGCTGACCAAGATCGTTGCTCTGGCGGGCGCATTGCCGGCGAGCGCCAACGTGCGCGGCGTGAGAATCATCACGCCCACACCGCAGCCAAGCGCCCCTCCGCCAACGGCGACCCTGACGCCGACACCCTCGCCAACGCCCACCCGTGCACCCACGGCGACGGCAACCCCCACCGTCACACCGTCGCCGACGATCACACCATCGCCGACAATCACCCCATCCCCGCTACCATCCACCCGGCCAACAGCCATCACGGTGGAGATCACCCACATGGAAGAGATCTCCGGGACCTACCCGATTCCGACCTCGGTGCCACGGTACCCCATCGCCGAAGACGCTGTGACCATCGTGCTGCTAGGCAGCGACCGGCGCCCTGATTGGCAGCATTGGAACACCGATGCCATTCAGTATGTGGTTGTCTATCCCAGGATTCCGTCGGTGGCCGTGCTCTCGATCCCACGCGACCTTTACGTCTACTTGCCCAGCTACAATATGGGCCGCGTCAACCTTGCCGATATGTATGGCGATGTCTACGGCTTCGACGGCGGCGGGTTCGGACTGCTCAACCAGACGCTGCTCTACAACCTCGGCATCACGGCGGACTATTACATCAAAGTCAACTTCCAGGGACTCAAAGACATTGTCGATACGGTGGACGGCATCGATGTGCCTGTCCACTGCTACTTGGAGGATTACTGGCCCTACCCCGACGAGAACGGCGAGTACCACAAGATCGCCCTGGAACCCGGGATACACCACATGGATGGCACGCTGGCACTCTGGTATTCCCGCACGCGCAAGACCACCAGTGTCTTCAATCGCGAGGAGCGTCAGCAACAGGTGCTTGAAGCCATATGGATGAAAGCCCAGGCCAGTTACCTTCTGGAGATGCTACCCACGCTCTATGAGCAATACGGGGACACAGTGGAAACGAACCTCGGGTGGAGCAACATCCTCTCGCTGGGCATGATTGCGTCGCAGATCGAACCCTCGCAGGTCACGATGTACAACATCGGGCGCCAGGAGGTCACTCCCTATGTCACCGCACAAGGTGGCTTTGTCTTCCTTCCCCAATGGGAGGCCCTGGCATCGGTTGTGGATCGTGCTTTGCTGCCGCCGGCACCAAGCCGTGCAGCACTCGCATCGGCGAGGGTCGAGGTCTGGGACGGTACGGGCCACACCGATTGGGATCTTCTGGCAGCCGACCGGCTCTATCAGAGCGGGCTCACGCCGGTGTTGGGCACCGGAAACGGGGAGCGCTTCTCACAGACCCATATCCAGGTCTTCGGCGCCCACGCGAAGGGCACCGGACTCTCCTCGGTCCAGGCCATCTTCGGCATCCCGGACAGTCAGGTCAGCTACGTGGGCGCAAACAATGGCAACATCAAGTTAAGGCTCATCCTGGGCAGCGACTACCAGGTATGCCGTTAGAGAGTGCGGTCACCAGGAAAGGAATCACAATGCCATCTCAACCCGATGCTAGCCGGGGGATCGCCAATCCGGAACTGCATGCAGCCATGCAGGCCGTCGCAGCCGACCCAACACCGGAAAGGCACATCACCCTCTATGAAAGCCTGTGGACCAGCACGCTCATTCTGCCAACCCCGGAGAGCCGACCCGTGGGCGACGAAGACCTTGAGCAGTTTCTTGCCGAGGATGAAGCACTGACCTTTGTGACATTCGAGGATGACGCAGAGGGGATCGTGATGATCGCCTTCACCGATGAGGACGCTGCACTGGCTTGGGAACCGGAGGGGCTGCCCTACATCGGCCTTCGGGGCCTGGATCTTCTGTTGATCGCAGCAGAGAACGAGGTAGCTGAGATTGTCCTCAATCCCGGCAGCGCCAGTGCGTACAGGCTCTCCCAAGAGGATATCCTGGCACTGGCACAACGAAAAACACCAAGCCAGAGCGCGGAGCACAGCCACGCCGGCGCAGAGGGCGAGATGGTCCTCATCAGCCCACCGGAGGAGATGCCCCCAGAAGCGTGGCGGGAAGCCTTCACGCTGATTCTGAGCAACTACCCATCGATCGCTTCGGCCTATCTCTTTCAGCTGCACATAGCGCCGCAGGGCCCGAGACACGTCATTGGGCTCGCGCTCGCGACAGGGATGGCCGCTGATGCCCAAGACCGGGTGCTCACGGCGCTTCTGAGTGAGCTCGAAGAGCAGCTGCCCCAGGAGCTGGTGCTCGAAGTCGTGCTTCTCGACGATCCCAATTTCCTGCAGACCGTCCGGGACACCGTGTCAGCCCTATATACGTGCGAGGCATAGGGCAGCCCAGACTAGGTGGTGGACTCATCCTCTGTTTCTAGTGCCGGCTCAGGACTCTCGGCCTCAAGATCGATAATCTCATCCTCTGACGGCTGCCACGATTCAGCCGCATCCTGCGCGGGGGCAATAAAGTCGTACTCAGCAACAATCGCGGGTGGACAGAGCGAGACAAACATTCGAAGACCTATCAGCAGGATCACAACGTCATCCACCTGGCCCAATCCCAGGAAGGTATCGGGGATGAAGTCAAAAGGCATCAGCAGGTAGAGCAGCGTTGTCAACGGGACAAGCTTGGTGAGCAGCGGGACACGATCGTCCCACACAAGCTTCCACGCAAGCTCGAACTGGTAGAAGAACTCTCTCAGCCAGCCGAGAAGCTCCTTCTCCTGCCCGCCACGCCCTTGTGGGAAATCCATCTGTTCTTTGTTCATAGTGCCTCCCAGACTTGTTAAGACAGCCGGCGTCGCCCAGCACAGACGTCACACAGCTTCATAGTGTATCACAACCACTAGCCTCGGCACAGAGGGACACCGAAGCCCTTCATCACGTATACGTGATTGGTGG
>JAGHDT010000135.1 GCA_021159805.1 Anaerolineae bacterium | reverse complement strand
GAGCGGCACGTGGCATATGGTCGGCTACCATAAGCGCAGCGATCCGGCCACGATGATGACCAAAGCCGAGATTGACCGGCTCAAGCAGACCGGTGAGCTTGGCAAGATGACCTACGTGCGCATCCTGATGCCTGCCGGCGACTGGATCGCCGCGGGCTTCAACGATCTGATCACGGTTCCGGGCGACTATCCTGCTGTCGACCGGGACCCGCCCGCGTCGGACATGGATGCCGAGCCCTACAACCGCTACACTGCGTTCGTCAACTATTACATCCACCAGGTGAACCTGATGCGCCATCTGTTGGGCGAAGCCTACACAGTCACCTACGCCGACCCATCCGGCGTCCTCTTGGCCGGCCAGAGCGAGAGCGGCGCAGCCTGCACCATCGAGATGTCGCCTTACCAGACCACCATCGACTGGCAGGAATCCGCGCTCGTCTGTTTCGAGCGCGGCACCGTCAAGCTGGAGCTTCCCGCGCCGCTGGCCAGCAACCGCCCCGGGCGCGTCGAGTTCTTCCGGGACCCCGGCGACGGCGTGACGCCGGAGACGCGGGTACCGCAACTCCCCTGGATCCACGCGATGCGCCAACAGGCGATGAACTTCGTCGCCGCAATCAAGGGCGAGCGTAAGCCCCCCTGCGAGGCCGCCGAGGCGCTGGAAGATCTCAAGATCGCTCGGGCGTATATTAGGCTGCTGACTGGGAAGTAAAAACGTTAGAACGTTGGGAAGTTCCAACGTTCTAACGCTGTTGCTGATCGCTGACAGCTGAAAGCTGACCGCTTCATCTCACAGACTCACACAGGAGAGCACACCATGCCCATCAAATGGAAGAAGACCCTTATCGCGTTTGAACGTTTCGAATCCGCCGGCGTCTTCGATGTGACCGGCGACGGCAGGCCTAATATCGTATCCGGTGCGTGGTGGTACGAGACGCCCGACATCAGGACACAGCATCGCATCGGCGATGTGATGGCCGAGGGCGAGTACTACGATGATTTCTCCACGATCCCGATGGATGTCAACGGCAACGGGCGCCTTGACTTCATCACCGGCGGCTGGTGGGGGGACACGGTCCGCTGGCGCGAGAACCCCGGCGATCCCGAACAAGAGTGGCCCGAGCACATCATCGCGCACACCGGCAACGTCGAGACCACACGTGCCTGGGACGTCGACGGCGACGGTCATCTGGAGATCGTCCCCAACACACCGGGAGAGCCGTTGACCGTCTATAAACTCATCACCGACGCCGGGGGCAAGGGCACCGGCGAATTCGTGGCGCACACCATCACCACTGAGGCACAGGGTCACGGCCTGGGTTTTGGCGACGTTAACGGCAACGGTCGCGGGGACTTCATCCTCAACCACGGCTGGCTGGAAGCGCCGCAGGATCCCTACAACGGCGAGTGGATCCTGCACTCCGACTTCGAGCTGGGCGGTATGGCCGGCGTGCCGATGCTCGTCGTGGACGTCAACGGCAACGGGATCAACGATCTGATCGTGGGCCACGGCCACGGCTACGGCCTCGACTGGGTGGAACAGCGAGTGGCGGACAATGGCGGCCGCACCTGGATCAGCCACCCCATCGACCCCTTCAATGCCCAGTACCACGACCTCCAGTGGGTTGACCTTGACAGGGATGGCGCCTGCGAACTGGTCACCGGCAAGCGTTACCGCGCGCACTGCGGCAATGACACTGGCTCCGCCGACGACGTCGGCATCTACTACTTCAAGTGGACCGGCGAGTCCTTCGCCAAACAGGTCGTCGACTACGGCCCTCCCGGCAAGGGCAAGGGCTGCGGCATCCTTTTCGCTATCGCCGACGTGACCGGAAACGGGCGCCTCGACATCGTCGCACCCGGCAAGGATGGGCTATATCTGTATGAGAATCTGGGGTAGCGGAAGAATGGGAGAATGCAAGAATCAGCGAATCCTCGCTTTCATTCGCTGATTCGCTGATTCTCCATTCATCCATATGAAACAGGAGGCACACGATGGCGAAAGTCGCGATTATTGGCGCAGGCAGCATCGTCTTCTGCAAGACACTGATCCTGGACATCCTGGCAACGGAGGGGCTGCAGGATACGGAGTTCGCGCTGATGGCCCCCAGCACACGGCGCACGCCGCAGGTCGAGGCGTTTGTGAACAAGGTGATCGAGGCCAACGACCTCCCGGCCAGGGCGTGGGTCACTACAGATCGGCGGGAAGCCGTCAAGAATGCCGACTATGTGATCGCCACCTTCCAGGTCGGCGGGATCACAGGGTTTGAGCACGACTACAAGATCCCGCTGAAGTACGGCGTCGACCAATGCATCGGCGACACGCTGGGGCCGGGCGGCGTCTTCCGCGCCCTGCGCAGCATTCCGGTGATCATGGGTCTGGCCAGGGATATGGAAGAACTCTGTCCCAACGCCACCCTCCTCAACTACGTCAACCCGATGGCGATGATCTGCTGGGCATTGGGTAAGACCAACGTCCCCTTCGTCGGCCTCTGCCACGGCGTGCAGACGACGATGGACCTGATCTCCGGCTACGTCGGCGTCCCCAAGGACGAGATCGACTTCCTCTGTGCGGGGATCAACCACATGGGCTGGTTCCTCAAGCTTGCGCACAACGGACAGGACCTCTATCCGCTCCTGCGCGAGAAGTTCGAACAGCCGGCCTACTACGTCAACGAGAAGGTCCGCGGCGAGGTCTTCCGCCACTTTGGCTACTTCATGACCGAGTCCACCGGCCACCTGGCCGAGTATGTGCCCTGGTTCCGCAAGAACCAGAAGGCACTGGACCTCTATTGCGACGAGCCCGGCTTCGGTGGCGAGAGCGGGGCCTACTACAACTGGTGCCGCTACGTGGCAGACAAATACACCGGGACCGAGATTCTGGAGGACGAGCCGATCACGCTGCCCACGCGGTCCATCGAATACGGCTCCTACATCATCGAGGCCCTGGAGACGGGCCGTACCTTCAAGTTCAACGGCAACGTCATCAATGGCGGCATGATCACCAACCTGCCGGCGGACTCCTGCGCGGAGGGCCCCATCTACGTCGACCGCACCGGACTGCACAGGACCATCGTCGGCGACCTCCCACCCCAGTGCGCGGCGCTCAACCTGACAAACATCAACGTCCAGCGCCTGACCGTGGAGGCCGCCCTGACCGGCGATCCTGAGCACATCGTCCACGCCTGCGCGATGGATCCCCTCACCAGCGCGGTGCTGACGCTGAAGGAAATCCGGGAGATGGCAACCGACATGCTGGAGGCGGAGAAGCAGTGGCTGCCGCAGTTCGCCGGCAAGGCCATCCGCCCCACGCCCACCATCGAGGTCCCCACCGACGTTCAGCGCGCCGACGTCCCGGTCGATCCCGCCCTGGCGATCATCGCGCGATTTGGGGAGCTGGCGCAGTAGCACGACGGTCACGGATGCAGAAAGCGCCGACCGGGCTGCCCCGGTCGGCGCTTCGCTATCAAGGTTCCGTGTCCGCACTGCATCCCTCGCCCTACCAAGGATAGCGTATCATTCCCCCAGGGAATGCGCTGGACGTCCTCAGTAGGCCTCAGGCATGGTCCAGCGCGATCTACAGCACCCCTTCCACACTTGAGGTGGATCACGCCTGAGCAGACTCAGGACATCCGTCTCTCTGGGGTTTCAGTCACCAATCTTCCGAACAAAAGATAGGGTATCTCGCCAGGCTAACGCTTGACATTCCAGGTCAAGGGCTGTGGGCGCTGCCTGGGCAAGCGCGGACGCCGAGAGAGTAGGCCTCTGTGGGTCGCTCCTACTTGCCGACAGAGGTCAATCGTTCCACTCAAGCTCCGCGATCCGAATACCCTTGAGGGAGGGCAGCAACGCTGCGATGTAGGTCCGTCCCCCGTTCTCCACGATCTCGGGTGCAGCGACGGGCAATGTGCCCACGCAGAAGCGATCGTCGTCAACTCCAAAGTCAAGGGGATCGGGCGAGCAATACTGTGTGTTGAGATTGTCCACCCCATATCTCTGGTTGCGGAAGAGACAGTACACGCCGTCCATCTCAATCACGAAAGGACATTCACAATCTCCACCGAACCAGTTCGTCTGCCCCGCAGCCTTCCCACCAGCGCTGACGATGACGGGATCGCTCCACGTCAGCAGATCGGACGAGGTACGGCAGAAGACTGCCGACGCAGGCTCTGCGTGCTCTTTGTGTCCCATATAGTAGCAATAGAAGACGCCGTCGATTTTCAGCACCATAGGGTCGCGGCTGTTCTCATACGGACCTGAAAACAGGTCCGGCTGTCCGTCTTTCCCCAACACGCGCTCGAATGACTTCCCGTCCTCGCTTCTGGCGAGGCAGATCCGCTGCCAGTCCCCGTAGAACATGGTGTAGACGCCATCCTCTTTGATCACGTGGGGAGCCTGAAGGCCGCCCGCCGTCTCACCAAGGTCCACGCGGGCCTCCATAGCGATGCCCTTCGGCTGCCAATTCGCGCCCAGAAGGTCAGCGCCCTCCCAGCGATAGAGCAACCTGGTCTGTCCGCCGCAGGCGGTATGCCTGATGCAGGACCAGAGTTGCCAGGTGCCATCCGCAGCCTGCCAGATCGCAAAGTCGACAGGCTGCTGTTCGGGTGTGCTGTAAGCTCCCAAGTCAGGATTCCCCGCCACCTGCCACCATTCACTCACTATCCGAGCGCGCATACAACTTCCTCCCTTTCCGTTAGTCTTTCCATCACACTCATCTCTCAGATATAGGTACTAGCTACCGGACACTCTTCAGAATCGCTGGGTACTCCGTCATTCCGAGCGTAGCCCGAAGCGCAGCGGAGGGCACGTCACCCTGAGCGCAGCGCAGCGCAGTCGAAGGGCGAAGTCGAGGAATCTTACTCGCCCAGCCGCTTGAGATCTCTCGACTCCGAAGACTCCGCTCGAGATGACGGCAGCGAAGAGCGCGTCGAGAAAGCTTGCGGCTCAGAAAGTGTCCGGTGGCTAGACATAGATATCCAGTTCGCCGCGGGCTGATTCCCCGTAGATATCAAGCTGGGCGGACCTCAGCAAGATCTTGAAGCAGGTTAGGGCGGCGCTTGTGTTTATTATAAACCATGTTACGTTCATAGCGAACATTTGGGAGCAAGGTCGCTATGAACAGACGTCGTGATGAGCTTCTGGAAATGCTGCTTGACCGGGGCCGGCTGCGTGTGGATGAACTCACCGCCCACTTCGGTGTGACTGGCATGACGGTCCGCCGGGATCTGGATGCTCTCGAGAAGGAGGGGCTTCTGATCCGCACGCACGGTGGATGCGTGTTGCAGACGCCGCAGGTTCAGGAGCTGCCATTCCGGGAAAAGGAGCAGCTGCATCGCGAAGCAAAGGAGACGATCGCCCGGGCGGTGGTGTCGCGAGTGCACGATGGCGCAAGCCTTTACCTGGACACCGGGACGACCTGCGCAATGGTTGCGCGTCTTCTGAGGCGGCACCGCCGAAACTTGCAGGTGTTCACGAACAACCTGCCGGCGGCGCTGGATCTGTTCGGGGCTGAGGCGATCGAAGTTATGATTCCGGGTGGCGTCTTGGGCCGGCGCAGTCCAGATCTGACCGGTGAGTTTGGACTGGATAGATTGCGCGATATACGGTTTGATCTGGCGATTGTCGGTGCTGATGCATTCGACCCCGCCAGCGGGATATTCTATGCCGCCGACCTGCCTACCGCCGCTCTCTCACAGACCGCGCAGCGGCGCGCGGATCAGACGTTTGTCTGCGTCGACAGTTCGAAGTTCAACAAGCGCGCGCTGGCTGTAGCGGGGCGTCTGCGGGAAAACGTCACCGTTTTCACCGACGGTGAGCTCCCAGCAGCCCAGAGGCGCGGCTTGCTGCATCTCGGTGCGGAAGTCGTCATTGTCGGAAGGGGTAAGACCCCACACGAACGTGGAAAGGAATGATCATGCCATCAGAGACCCAACCCTACTGGGCACACGTAGACTTGACCAAGGTTCCGAACATTGTTGTTACGCCGCCAGGCCCGGAATCGAACGCCTGGCACAGTCGCTGTTCGCGATATTTCAAGGGCCTGAGCGGCCAGGTTAAGCTGTTCCCCGTCGTCTTCGAGTCGGGGCACGGCTGTGTGCTGCGTGATGTTGACGGCAACGAGTACATCGACTTCTCCTCCGGCATCTACGTGACCACCCTGGGCCACTGTCACCCCAAGGTGACGGAAGCCATCCAACGTGCCGCCGGGCAGCTGATGAATGCGCACGACTTCACCACGCCGATCAAGACCAAGCTAGTCGAGAAGCTGGCGGAGATTCTGCCCGGCGATCTGAACGGGTTCCAGTTCTACGACTCCGGTACCACAGCCGTTGAAGCCGGCCTGCGCGTGATGCGGGCCGCCAGCGGACAGCACGAGATGGTCACCTGCTTCTATGATTATCACGGCAAGACCTACGGCGCTGTTTCACTCGGGCAGATCCGCTCCAGGGTCTACGGCCCGACCCGCGCACCAGGATTCCACATGGTACCGCGCCCGGACATCTACCACCCGATGTGGACCAAGGTCGATGGCACCATCGATACGGACAAGTATATCGAATTCTACGAGGAGTATCTCGACAAGGGCACAGCGGGTCAGGTGGCCGGCTTTGTCCTGGAACCAATCCAGGGCTGGGGCGGCTCGGTCATGCCGCCGGACGACTTCTTCCCGAAATTGCGCGACCTCTGTGACAGGCGCGGGATTCTGTTGATGATCGACGAGGTGTTGACTGGCATGTCGCGCACAGGCAAGTGGCTATGCATAGAGCATTGGGACGTGATTCCGGATGTCGTGACCTTGGGCAAGGGGTTCGGCAACGGTTTCCCGGTGACCTGCGTGGCCGTACGCGAGCCGTACAAGGAGTCATTCGAGTCGATCTCCGCCTCCAGCAGCTACGGCGGCAATCCTATGGCCTGCGCAGCCGCTCTGGCCAGCATCGAGGTTATCGAGGAGGAGCAACTGAACGAGCGCTCCACACACTTGGGCGAGTTGGCTATGAAGCGCATGGAAGAGATAAAGGCGGAGCACCCGATCGTCGGCGACGTGCGTGCCAAGGGCTGTCTGATGGGGATCGAGCTGGTCAAGGACAAGACCACAAAGGAGCCGTTCGACGAGGCCGGCAAGATGGTCTACCAGAAGGCCTTTGCCAAGGGACTGGCGTGGATCCCAGCGGGCCACATCCTGCGCATGAGCCCGCCCGTGGTTATGGAGGACGAGGTCCTCCTCAAAGGCCTGGATATGATCGACGAAGCGATCGGGCAGACCGAGAAAGAACTCGGTTATGCAGGTAGCTGACCGAGTGGAGGAAAACACACCATGACGGACGTTCCCACTGCGCTACCTACAGCTTGGCCGACACCTTCCGGAAGCACTCGAGCGGGTCGGAAACTGTGCTGGGAAAGTGGGTTGATTAGATATGCTTGAGAGCTTCCTGAAACTGCTCGCTGCCGAGACGTCAAGATGCGTGGTCAGGACCGCCGGCCTATCTTACTGGATCAGCGACCGTCAACACGGCACCACTGCCGGTCCCGCCTGGGAGATCGAATGATGCTACACGCAGGGGCTGCGGCTCGCGACATAAGCCCGCGCAGGCCGGTCGCTTTGTACGGGTATCCGCATGTGGAACGGGTATCCACGGGAGTTCACGACCCGCTGCTGGCCACGGTCATCGTGCTCAGGAACCCCGGTACCACCTTGGTTCTGGCGTCGTTGGATCTGCTGATGATCGAACCGCCGTACGCACGTGATCTACGGTCTGCCGTGGCCCAGGCAGCGGGCTGCCGCGACGCAGAGGTCTTCATCAGTTGCACGCACACCCACTCTGGACCGGTGACTTCACGGTTGATCGGCTGGCAGAATGATCCAGCCGTCCCCAATCCCGACCCAGACTATCTGGGCTTCGTCAAAGCGCAGCTGATGACTGCCGCCGGGGCAGCGGCGAAGTCCGCCATCCCGGCCGAGTTGGCGTGGACCGCCGCTGATGCCACCGGGGTTGGCGGCAATCGACTCAGTGCGGAGGGCATCACCGACCCGGAATGCGGCATACTGGCGTTGCGAGGTTCGCAGAACCGTGAGATGCTCGCTATGGCAGTCATCTACGGCATGCACCCGACCGTCTTGCACGAGGACTCGACCCTGATCTCCGCAGATTTCCCATACTACGCGCGCCTTCACGTCCAGCAACACCTGGGCCAGGAAATTCCAATCGCCTATCACACCGCACCATGCGGCGACCAGAGCCCCCGTCGATTTGTGACGGAGCAGACATTTGCGGAAGCCGAGCGACTGGGGCGCAAACTCGGCAGCGCCATCTGTCAGGCACTGGATGACTTGGCCGAGGCCGCCTGGCAGGCCGACGTGCAGCTCGGAGCCGGGTTGGCAACCGTCAACTTGCCGCGCAACCCGATTCGGCCCTTGCCGGAAGCTGAGCGCCTGCTGGCGGATGAACGGGAACAATACGAACAGCTGTAGTATTACAAGGCTCCGCGCCCCGAGATTCGTACCGACGAGTGCGACGTCTTCGGCGCGGAAGGGACGCTTG
>JAGHDT010000537.1 GCA_021159805.1 Anaerolineae bacterium | reverse complement strand
TGGGGAATGCCACCCGAGATGTGAAGGCGGCAGCCACCGTGGTAGCGCCCTCGAATGACGATGCGGGCGTGGCCTGGACGGTACGCCGGTATGTGTTGAGAGAAGGAGGCCAAGGTGTCCAAGAGCGATGAGTTTATGTGGCCTCAGGGCCAGAGTTGTGCAGTCTCGTTGACGTATGATGACGGCCTGCCGGTCCACTATGATCTTGTAGGGCCGTTGCTGGAGCTCTATGGGCTGCGCGGTACCTTCTACGTGCCGGCGGCAAGCGATGTCCGCGTGCATCCGGAGTGCTGGCGGCTGTTGGCCCGGCGTGGGCACGAGTTGGGGAACCACTCGCTATTCCATCCCTGCACACGCTTGCCTGAACGTGAGAGCTGGCTGGAGCCGTGGCAGGATCTGAGATCCTACACACTGCACCGTCTGCATGAGGAGCTGGCTACGGCAAACTTGATCCTGCAACTCCTGGACAGCCAAACAGAGCGCACCTATGGGAATACGTGCTGTGAGACCAAGGTGGGGCGCGACGACGCCCGGACGTCGATGGCGCCGGTGCTGCAGGAGCTCTTCGTGGCGGCCCGAGGTCCACTGAACCGGCAGGTGGTGGATGTCCGTCAACCTGTGGACTTGCACCGTCTGGGACACTTCTCAGGGGATGGGTTGACCTTTGAGGCAATCAAAGCCGAGATCGAGAATGCTGCAGAGATCGGCGGGTGGAGTGTCTGGATGATGCACGGTGTAGGACCCGACACCCACCGTCTCTACATCGAGCCGGCCGAGCACGAGAAGTTGGTGCAGTGGCTGGGCACGAATAAAGAACTGGTCTGGACCGCGCCGCTGGTGAAGGTCGCGCAGCACGTTGCGCATCAGCAGGCGTGAGGGAAGGGAGTCGCTTATGATGATGGTAGCTCTAACCTGGCCCATCGGCTCCGTTGGTGGGTCCTCGGGATGGCGTTTTTTTACCTACCGGGAGAGGCGTTTGAAGGATTGGCTTGGTTGACCACGAAAAGTCGTAAAGGAGTCCTATGGCCAAGTTCACGGTTAACACGGGCGATGTTGTAGGTAGGATCAACCCTAACATCTACGGGCATTTCGCCGAGCATCTGGGTAGCTGCATCTATGACGGTGTTTGGGTTGGCGAGGACTCTGAGATCCCCAATACGAACGGCATCCGCAATGATGTGGTTGCGGCGCTGAAGAAGATGAAACCACCGGTGATCCGCTGGCCCGGGGGCTGCTTCGCCGATGACTATCACTGGGAGGACGGCGTCGGTCCGCGCGACTCTCGCCCGCGCCGTGTCAATATCCACTGGGGTGAGGTGGTTGAGAGCAACCAGTTCGGTACTCAGGAGTTTGTTCAGTTCTGCCGCCTGGTCGGGGCCGAGCCCTACTTCGTGGGCAATGTGGGCTCCGGCGCTGTGCGCGAGCTCCGCGAGTGGGTCGAGTACTGTAACTTCGACGGCGACAGCACGCTGGCGCAACGGCGGGCCGCTGACGGCAGTCCTGAGCCGCTGGATGTGACTTATTGGGGTGTGGGCAACGAGAATTGGGGCTGCGGAGGTCATTTCTCTCCCGAGGATTACTGCGCAGAGTTCAGGCGGTACGCCTCGTACGTGCGCGGCAATGTCATCGCCTGTGGGCCATCCGGCAATGACGTTGAGTGGACGGTGCGCTTCTTCCGCAAGTTGCGCAAAGACTACCAGGACTTCCGCAATATCCACGGCTTCGCCGCGCACTACTACTGCGGTACCGCCGGCACGGCGACGGAGTACACCGTCGATCAGTGGTATGAACTGATCACCAAGGGGCTGCGGATGGAGGAGTTGGTCGTCCAGCAGCGCGCGGCGATGGACGCCTACGATCCTGATCGCAAGATCGGCTTGATCGTTGACGAATGGGGCACCTGGCACCCGGTCGAGGAGGGGACGAACCCGCGCTTTCTCTACCAGCAGAACACGCTGCGCGACGCGTTGGTGGCTGCGACCACGCTGGATATCTTCAACCGCCATGCGGACAAGGTCGTGATGGCCAACATCGCGCAGACGATCAATGTGCTGCAAGCCATGATCTTAACGCAGGGAGACAAGATGGTGGTCACGCCGACCGGATGCGTCTATGAGATGTACGCACCGCACCAAGACGGGATGTCGGTGCGCACCACGGTTGATTCCGAGTCGTTGGTGGTCAAGGGCCTGAATGGCGATGTGGATATGGACGTCATCTCCGGGAGTGCGAGCGTCAAGGGGGATACTCTCTTCGTCACGCTGACCAATGCCCACGCGGCGGACGCTGTGAAGGTGATTGTCTCCTTGCTGGGCGGCACCAGGGCGAACGGCGGCACGGCCCGCGTGTTGACCGGCGAGATCCACGCGCACAACACTTTTGATGCGCCGGAGACTGTCGGACCGGTACCGTTTGAGGTCGAGATGAAGGGCTCCGACTTTGTCATCGAGCTGCCGGCCGCGTCCGTGGCCGCGCTAGAGATCGCCCTGGCCTAGACATCTCCAGCGCCGTTCTCCCTGGGTTGGACCAAGCCAGGCTGCCGCACTCACCGCAGCAGTCTGGCTTATCTCGTGTGCCGTGCTGCGCCGCCGGCAGCCCCCTTTTGTGTTTTCCCCCCGGCGGGGGAAAAGCGGAGCGGCCAGCGGTGTCGTGGTGGCTGGTTCTGGGTCCTCTCCCCACGTGGGGGAGAGTTAGAGAGGGGACTCTGCGTCCGGCGCAGCGCAGCGCAGCCGGAGCCCCCTTCCCCTGAAACGGGGACTTCGTTTGTGTTTTCCCCCGCCGGGGAAAAAGCAGAGTTGAGCACAGTGTTGTAGTGGGAGTCGG
>JAGHDT010000535.1 GCA_021159805.1 Anaerolineae bacterium | reverse complement strand
TCCTCAGGGTGCGCCACCGTAAAAGGCTGAAGTTCGTGGAAAGATCCCTCATCCAGGAGATGGGCAAGCCGCTCCCGAGCTGTCATCTTGCCCTTGGCGTGTTGGCGGTCGATGCGCGACACCCCGCCCCCCATCTGAGCTTGCGCTTTCATCGACGTCAACCCATCCAGGCGCGGGTCTTCGGGTTGGCTCACACTCATCCTCCGGTGTTACTTTGTCCCCACGTGAATCGCCACAGTCCCCAGCATCATCGTCCGCCATACAACGTCGTGCAGTCCGGCCCGCACCATCACCTCAGCCAGGGCCGATGGCTCCAGGAACTGCTTCACCGAGCGAGGCAGATATCGATAAGGCTCACCTTCTCCGGTCACGAGCTTTCCCACCACCGGCGCCAGGCCAAAGAAGTAGATCCTGAATAGCCAACTCATAGGAAAGCGCCGGGGCCACGTGATCTCCAGGCAGACAACTTTGCCCCCAGGTTTCGCAACCCGACTCTGCTCGCACAGCGCGTCCAACACACTTGGCACGTTACGCATCATGAAAGCCGATGTCACCGCATCGAAGGTATGGTCTGGGAAAGAAAGTGCCAAACCATCGCTAATGACCAAAGGCAATGAGGATGCTTTGACTTGCGCAAGACGGAGCATCGCCGGCGTCAGATCCGAAGCAGCAACCCAGGGATACCCAGGCAGCTGCTGCGCCAAGATCGCCAGATCTCCAGTTCCCGTTGCCACATCCAAGAGCTTCCCCCCAGAAGGTAGCTCCGCATAATCTAGCGCAGCTCTGCGCCAACGCTGATCCTGACCTATGGCTAGCACCCGGTTCACCAGGTCATAGTGGCGGGCAACGCGGGTGAATAGACCACGAATGTGGCGTTTCTGGTGGTCGGCAGCTTCGTTTGGCAAGGTTCAGTTCCCGATTAGGCAATTCAATAGGGACACAGGTACACAACACCCCCAGCAGACTCTCTGCAGCATAGGCATTATAGTCTGCTAACGTTGGCAGCCGTAGTGGGCATTGTCACTTTCCACCGCGATAACATTCACTTGGGCGGGAACTGAAGACCTGCCTCCAGCTGCTCGATAAGGCCTGCGAGCGTGTCCAACAACGTTGGAGGAAGCTCGACTTCGACAGGGATTTCCGTCTGCAGCTGGTATGTCACCGAGATCGGAATCGCCATCTGGACGGGAATTTCGAGGGTTGTGCTGATGGGGATCACCATTTCCACCGGCACAGCGATGTCCTGCCGTCCAAGAAGCGGAATATCTATGTAGGTATTGACAACGGTCTCAAGCGGATAATCGAGCTCAATGGGCACCACAAAAGATTGCTCGATGGGAACGGTCGTTTGGATAGGGATCGCTTGATCCACTGATACGACAAACGCCAACGGCTCGCTGGCTGACAGGGCCAATGCACTGCCCGCCACAGTCAGCGCCGACTGCAGCCCCTCGCGCACGCGCAGCAGACCAACAATGAGCACCACATTCAGCAGTAGCGAGATAGCGACAAACACCGAGATCACCACACGCCAGATTGACAGTTTAGTCATAGGTTGGCCTCCATTGCGCCTTGGTCCGCAGACACGTCATCTTGCTCAGTATCAGGCTGTGGTTGTGACTGGACCAGCGCCCGCGCTACTGAGTTAAGCAACCAAGGGACACGCCACAACAAAGCGTCAATCTGAACGACCGCAGCCCCCAACGTCAGACAAGCCAGCGCATCCTCGGGCGAGGCAATCCCCCCGCAGGCTATCACCGGTACGCCGAGCTTCCCAGCCCACCGTGAGAGCGCGTTCAGCAGCAACGGGAAAAGCGCCACCCCGTAGAGCCGCCCTCGCATAAAGCGCGCCACCTGGCCGCCGGCTTCCCCGCCGGCGACAGGCAACACCGCTCGCGGCGGCGACATCAGCGTGATTGCATCAGCACCCGCCTGTGCCAAGCGTGGTGCCAGATCGTCCACTCTCGAAAAGGGAACCTTGACAATGACCGGCAGATCGCCCTCTTCAGCAGCTGCAGCAAGAAGATCTCTGGCTTCGGCAAAAGAGAGATCCTCGGTAAGTCCCAACTCCAAACCGCGCACGCCGCGCACACCAGAAAGGTGCGCTGCAGCGCGCCCCACGTCAACAGGTCGTGCGGCGAGAAGATGCACGATCACGGGGACAGGCAGCCGCCTCCAGACGGGGCCGGCCTCCCGGATCACGCGGTGCAACCCGGGACTTGGCCAACCGGTGTGCACGACAAAGTGATCGGCACGCACACCAATGCGCTGCCCGTGCGCTGCCCTTCGCGGCCGTAGGCTGACCGGATTTGTCACGATGGCGCCCAAAAGAGACAAGTCGACCAGATCGTGATAGGCCTCCCCATACCCAAAGGTCCCGCTTGCCGGCATAACCGGCACGGCAATAGGAAGTCCATACTTATGGTTGGGGGCCAGTTCAATCATTCAAGGAAGTCCATCAGATCGAAGACCGGGCCATCCACACACGCCCGACGCTCGCCGTGTCGGGTGGTTACACGACAGATATCACAGACCCCGACGCCGCACGGCATCGGCACGCGCACCAACGCCTGTGCAAAGTCGGTCTGAGGCCGAAAGCGCACCTCTTGGACCAGACGAGCAAGCGCCGGATATCGGGCCATATCACCGGCGATGCAGATGCACTCGGCCCACGCCACAAGCTCCCGCACGCGCGGAAGTGCACACTCGATGCCCACAGGGGTCGGGCCATCACTCTCAAGCGGCCCCAAATACCCCGTTGACCCATCCCGTGTCACCAACGTTAACTCAAGCGTCGGCGGGAAGCGTGCCGGCGGAGGCAGCCGTCCGCGCGTCGTGGCTTCGACAACCAGCGCTACCGATGGCGCTGCCTGATAGAGTGGCTGCAGCCACGGCAGTTCGTCCACCTCGGCAATCAGCAGAAGACGGTCCGGCACGTAGCCCGCCGCAGAAAGTCGGAATCCCTGCCCCAGAGGGCCAATGACGTCGATCGGCGTACCGGGCAAGTAACGGGTCACGGCGTGGCCCCGCGGGACGATGGTGCAGAATCCCGTGTCGTCCACGACGGAGGGAAACAGAGGCTCCCTCACGGGCCCGCCGAGATCGGCAAGTACATACGAACCGGCCCCGGGAGCGTATTCGAGGTCAAGACGAATCTCCCAGACGGGCGGCACCGGGCGGAGCGTTCGCAACGTAGCAGTTTGTCGTCTCGCCATATCTAACCAAGAGATCTCCGAATTTGAATGTACGGATCAGCAAACACTCAAACTCGGAGACCTTCTCTACACTTACTTACGCCGGTTGGTTGATGGGTTCTAGAGGCTGTTCAGCGGTGATCCGAAGACGCCGTGGGCGGCTTCCATCACAGCCTCGTTGAGTGTCGGATGAGCATGCACTGTGTGCGCAATCTCATCCGGCGTGAGTTCTGCCTTGGCGGCCAACACCAACTCCGGCAGAATCTCGGTGGCCTCGGGACCAACGATGACCGCTCCCAGAATCTCGCGGGTCGCCGCATTGCAGACAATCTTGACGAAACCCACATTCTCACCCAGTGCCAGCGCCTTGCCATTTGGCAAGAAGGGAAACTTCCCGACCGCGACCTCAAGGCCCTGCGCCTTGGCCTCAGCCTCACGCAGACCGAAGGATGCCACCTGCGGCGAAGTATAGGTACCACGAGGGATCAGATTGGCATCAAATGGCTCGGGATTCAGACCGGCGATCATCTCAGCAGCCAGAACGCCCTGGGCCGAAGCGACGTGCGCCAGCGGCATTCTGCCGTTGAGGTCACCAATCGCGTAGACATTCGGAACGCTAGTGCGCATACGGTCATCGACCGTTACCCACCCGCGGTTAGTCTCGACGCCCACAGCCTCCAGACCAAGATCCTCGCTGTTGGGGCGGACACCGATAGCCACCAAGGCAACATCAGCCTCAAGCTCTTCCTCGCCCTTCGGTCCTGAGACACTGACGCGTACCCCGGCCTCAGTCTTGGTCACGCCCAAGACACGCGTCGAGGTCATAACCCGGATCTTCAGCCTGCGCAGTTGTCGGCTCAACTCCGCGGCAGCATCTGCGTCCTCAGACGGCAGCGCCTGGTCCATCATCTCCACAACGCGAACATCGGCGCCGTAGGACTTCCAAACCGTGGCAAACTCCAACCCAATCGGCCCCGCGCCAATCACGATCACGGATGCCGGGAGCTCCTCACGGGCCAAGGCATGTCGGTAGGTCAAGACGCGCTCACCATCCACCTCGATACCGGGAATCGCGCGCGCGCGCGATTCCCGGTATCGAGGTGGATGGTGAGCGCGTCTTGACCTAC